>JACDGI010000234.1 GCA_013821665.1 Anaerolineae bacterium | reverse complement strand
ATGTACAGGCGTGGGAAGCGGTCGATGTGGTGGCCTTGGTCGCCCTTCTCAAAGAAGATGCGGCTTTTTCGATGCCACCTTTTCCGGCATGGTTTCATACACGGGAGGCTATCGCTGCATTTTTCACAACGAGCATTTTTGCGGAAGGCCTTTCGTGGCGTTTGCAGCCCCTCCGTGCTAACGGACGGTTCGGTTTCGCAGCCTATCAATACAATCCCACCAGCGAAAGTTATCAAGCCCACGCCATCCACGTTCTTGAAATGGATGACGCGGGCATCATCAGCCTAACCGCGTTTTTGAAGCCAACTTTGTTCGCTTACTTCGGCTTACCATCAAAGTTGGAAGCCGGAAATCAAAACGAAGATTTAAGCCGGGTCACAAACCAACTTGGTATTGCTGCTGGTCGGAGATGAGCGCAGGGCAAATACCGTCCACAGGATAAAGATGGGATCAACCGCCACCAGCAGCAAAAGATTGATGGGCGCAAATCCCAATAGCACGAACAGCGCGAAAAAGACGATGGCTGATGAGCGGGTTAAGATGGTCGAGCGAAAGAAATCGGTGAGTTCTTTACGTGCCGATTGGATGAAATAATAGCCCAGCACCAGCGACATCATCCCCACAACCCGTATCCACACCTCATGCGTTTCCGACAGTCCAGCGATGGTCAGCGGAACGTTCGGAATGATGAGCAGGACGACTCCCAAAGCCACCAAGTAAATACCGTGTACAAAAATACTCTTGGCTGCGTTACTCATAACAATTTCCTCCATTGAATGCGTTCTGGTTTCAATTGTTATGACGGTAACGCCAATCAAAACTGTGCGATTTTGCTCAAAACTGCTCTGGATTACATCAGCTAAAATTGGATTAAAGTTCAAAACAAAATACACTTAGCCAAAATAAAATTAAACGAGATAATCCACATGACTTTTCCAGCTTGGTATTCAACTTATTCACGCCGCTTATTTTTTGATATGCACTTACCGGATTGGACGCGCCCCGGTCAATCTGCTGGTGACCAACACGCGCTGCGCGAAATCTCCACCCGTTTCGAACCGGAAGAACTGATCAAGACATTCGTACGCGCCCGCATCAACGTCGCGGTTATTTTTGCCAAGTGCCAATACGGCAACTTTTATTACAACACACACATCGGTCACAAACATGCCGGATTAGGCGATTTGGACTTCCTCGGCGAGATGGTCAAGCAAGCTCATCGGCATGATATTCGGGTGATCGCCTATTATTCCAATATGTGGGACACCGAAGCCGCGCGACTGCATCCCGATTGGATGGCTGAAGAAGCAGACGGCAGCTATTCCTATAACCGCTGGCCGACCATGAGTTTGCTCAGCCCTTATCGTGATTTGGTTCACTCTCACCTGACCGAACTCATGACCAATTATGAAGTCGATGGCATGTGGAGCGACATCCTCAGCGATTTGCCCACGTTTGATCGTTATACGCGCGAACGCTACCAGCAGGACTTTGGCGAAGACATGCCCCGTTCATCACAACAACCCGGTTGGATTAACATGGTACGCTGGCAGCAGAATATCCTCTACGAGTACCTCGATGGCTGCTACCAGTTGGTGAAGCGCATCCGACCGGAAGCGGCTTATATCATCAATTTTTATGGCACACCTTATGCCCTGTCCAGCCAAGGATTATCCTTCAAGCACCTCAAACTTTCGGATATGGGATCGAGCGAGGGTTATACCGAATGGCAGGGGCTGATCTTCCCCAGTTTCGCTGCGCGTTATATGCGTTCCGGTATGAATGGTGGGCCGTTTGAGATCTTAACCGGACGCTTCGTTCATACGTGGGATTTCACCGTGCGGCCACGCGCCCAGATGCGCTTCGAGGCTTTTAGCGTGGTGGCTAACGGTGGCGCAATCAGTATTGATGATGAGCCGTATCAAGATGGACAGATTGAACCGGCTGTCTATGACATCATCGAAAATATCTATTCCGAAATCGAACGCCGCGAATCGGTATTGCATGGTGCCAAGCCTGTGCCTTATGCCGCGCTGTATGTTTCGCAGAAAGTACGCGAGTTAGATGAAGTCTTAAATCGTTCCAAGCCGCTTTCTGTGGGTTTAACTCCGGTTAGCAATTTGAATCCATCTGACTCAGATATGCTGCCGGGGTGCTTGGGTACTTTTAAGGCACTAACCGAGGCCCACATCCCCGTTGAAATTGTGGATGATCGCCCTGAAAGTTTTGCGACTCTCAGCCAGTACAAAGTGGTTTTCTTATCAAATATTCTGACGCTCTCAACAGCCGAGATGGATGCTTTGCGGCAGTATGTGGCTACTGGTGGCGCACTGATCGCTACTGGCGCAACCTCCTTATATGACGATCAAGGCACGCGGCTTGCGAACTTCGCGCTGGCGGATTTGTTTGGCGTGGATTTTGTCAAACGCGGCGACTTCACCTTTCCTTATATTCAGTTCCACGACAGCCCGATCACGCAGAATCTAATCCGCCGACCACTGCCGCACTATATGGCGATGTGGGAGATAAAGAAGAATACGGATGAGGTTCAAGTGGCCGCCACCCGCCGCAATCCACTCATCGAAACCAGCGGACAAACCTACTACCACAATAATCAACCGCCGCCGGATGTGGATACGGGCGAACCGGCTGTAGTTTATCGCACGTATGGGCGAGGACGCGTGATTTACTGTGCGGCGCTACCCGAAAGTAATTATGCCCGACTCGGTCATGAACCGTACCGGCGCTTAATTGCCAATATGGTCATATGGGCCGCCAACGAACTGCCTCCGATTCGTACGGAAGGCTTGTTGAACACCGAAATTATCACCAACCTTCTAGGCAAAGATTGGATCGTGCATCTGGTCAGCGGATTTCCACAGCGCTCAGTACGCTTTGGTCAGTATCATACAGCGGACACGATTGAAGAAATCGTCATCATTCCCAATGTGCGCCTCACCATTCCGCCGACGGTGAACGCTGTCTATCGTGTTCCGAGCGGCGAGATATTACCTATCGTTCGCACGTCGACCGAGGCTAGTATCACAATCCCTTCTATCGAAGATTGGGAAACATTGCGACTGGTCGGTGATTTTGAGTAAGCAGAATCTCAGGTATGGACAAGCTCGATAAGAGCCTTGCTATAGGTTTGAAAACTCGAACCAAAAACGCTTGACCTAGATAGCCTTTTTGTTCTAAAATAGAGCTAGTATTTCTTATGGTAGCGCCACACTAAACGGTGGAGAAACTGTTACAGCTAACCAGTCGTCTTTTTGTAGGGACGCAGCGTGCTGCGTCCGCGTATTGAAAGTCCCTCCCTTTTACTATGGCTATCAGCAGAGTGAGCCAGCGAACGTTGCTGATGTGGGATTTAGGGTGGGGTACGTATAACTTCCACCACTGGATGCAGTCCTACCTAAATCTGCTTGCGATCATGGAAGCAACGACTTGAGTCTCAAAACGCATATGGCAGTCACTGCCGCCACTTGATCTAAGTCTTGTAACTTAAAACTTCCCACTTGTAACTATTTTGCACGTTCGGCGGATCACTCCCGTTCATCCGCTGCAACAGCAACCCCAAAAGTGCAGCGGCGGAGTTAGCCGAGCCATCCGCTGCACTGGCGGCAGCAGCCGAGCGTCCCGCCGCCATAAAATGTCATTTCGGCGGATTACTCCCTCACATCCGCCGCACAATTCGGCGGGAATTGTGCAAATATTGCAGATATTGCTGCATTTACCGCATCGAACCCTTATTCATAATTCAGGTTAAGCAGATTGTCATCCAGTGAGACCTGTACGATGGGACAGATCATCGTAATAGAAGTGCCGTTATACGCATCAGATAAATATATCGAGCACAATGACCATAACCCACTTTTACTGTGAGAACGTACAGGAGAAACCAACCATGACTAACGAAACAAATGCTGCCAATCGCCCCTTTGAAATTGGGCTTTATTCCTTCGCCGAGCTGACACCTGACCCCAAAACAGGGCATAAACAAAGCGCAGCCGAACGTATCAGTGACCTTCTGGAAGAAATCGAACTGGCTGACCAAGTTGGCCTAGATGTTTTCGGCTTAGGCGAGCATCATCGCGAAGATTTTGTATCGTCTGCGCCGGAGGTCATCCTTGGGGCAGCCGCAGCCCGTACCAAGAATATCCGCCTGAGCAGCGCCGTTACCGTACTCAGTTCAGATGATCCGGTGCGTGTGTTCCAACGTTTCGCCAGTCTGGATCTGGTATCCAACGGACGCGCGGAAATCATTGCCGGACGTGGCTCGTTCATCGAGTCCTTCCCGCTGTTTGGTTATGATCTGCACGACTACGATGACCTGTTTTCGGAAAAGCTGGACTTGCTCATCAAAATCCGCGAAGGTGTACGTGTTACATGGCACGGTGAGCATCGCGCCGCCTTGGATAATCTCGCTGTTTATCCCCGTCCGGTACAAGACCCGTTACCGCTGTGGGTTGGCGTAGGTGGTACACCGGAATCGGTGGTGCGGGCAGCCAGTCGTGGACTGCCAATGGCGCTGGCGATCATCGGTGGGATGCCGGAACGCTTCGCCCCATTTGTCGATCTGTACCGTCAAGCGTCAGCCGAATACAAGTTTGATCCCACGACCATACCCGTGAGTATAAACTCACACGGCTTTATCGCAGACACACATGAGCAAGCGCTTGACGAGTCATTCCCGGCAGTGCAGACCGCCATGAACAAAATCGGTCGTGAGCGCGGCTGGTCGCCGATGCAGCGCAGCCAATATGAAGCCTCGGCTGAACTGCGCGGCGCAAACTTTGTCGGCAGCCCCGACGACATCATTGAGAAAATCCTGTTTCAACACTCGATTTTCAATCATCAACGGCTGCTCATACAACTCAGCGTAGGCACCATGCCTCATGACAAAATCATGCACGCTATTGAACTGCTCGGCACCAAGGTTGCGCCAGCCGTGCGTCAAGAGATTGCCCGCCGTATAGCCACACCTGCTCCACAGTAGCCAAACTCGTAAACAGTAATTGATCAATAAAGCGGTATCGCATGATGGCGGTATCGCTTTTTAATTTCATTAGAACCTATCTGAAAATTCAATATTGTTCCCTTAAAGGCAGCGGACGGCATATATGCCGTCCCTACGCAATACAATTGTACGAGATGTAAAATGCTTTTTGTGATTGGTTATGTAGGGACGCGATACATCGCGTCCGTTATTCTAATTTTAGATAGCTTCTTATCAATCACAACGACAAATGCCTTTGGCGATATATTCTTGATTATCATTGATGGTTAACCCTATCCGGTTATACTCATTGACGCGCTTTAGATGAACCATTTGAGAGTGAACTATGACTTTTTTGACGCTTGATATTGGCAGTTCTTCAGTACGAGCAATCTTGTTTGACGACACCCTAAAAGTAATTGAAAGCAGCATTGTCTCGCGGAAATACAACTTTGAAGTGACTGCGGAAGGCGGCTCAACGGTTCAAGCGGACTTCTTACGTGGATTAGTCGAAGCCAGTATTGATGACGTGCTTAAACATCCTGAAGCGGCCACGATTCGCGCAGTAGGCATGGATACCTTTGTTGGCAATTTAATGGGTGTTGATAATCACAACAAGCCGATCACGCCGATTTATACCTATGCTGACACATGCAGCAGTGACGATGTCGCCCAACTTGCTAAAGTGGTTGATGCTGACCAAAATCTACAGCGAACGGGCTGCCCGCTGCACACCGCCTATCATCCGGCACGCCTACATTGGCTGCGACGCACTCAACCGGAAACATTCGCGGCTGTGAAGCGCTGGAGCGATTTTGGCAGCTTTTTGTATACGGCGTGGTTTGGTCAAGGCGCATGTAGTTATTCGGTGGCTTCGTGGAGTGGGATGCTCAACCGGCAGTCACTCTCATGGGACGCAGAATGGCTGAAGATATTAGGGTTAGAGGCCCCTCATTTCCCCTCACTTGCCGATTTTAGCGACGCGCACAAGGGCTTAACAACGGAATATGCCGCACGCTGGCCGCTTTTGCGCGATGTTCCATTTTATCTGGCGGTAGGGGATGGAGCTGTTGCCAACGTGGGTACGGGAGCCGCCACGGCAGATATTCTAGCCGTCACGCTGGGTACAACTGCCGCCGTACGCATCTTAGTTCCGTCGCCGCATGAAACGCCATCCGTTCCAAAGGGCTTATGGTCATACCGCTTAGATCGCACCCATCATTTAATCGGTGGCGCAACCAGTGAAGGGGGAAACGCCTTTCATTGGCTGCAAACACTTTTCCCCACACTGGATTTTGAACACGAACAAGCGGCAATTATGCAGCGGGCGGCTGACTCACACGGGTTAACCTGTCTGCCGCTTTTCAATGGCGAACGCAGCCCCGGTTGGAACAGCACGGCGGTTGGCACGCTACATGGACTGCGCCTGTCAACGACTCCCACCGACATCCTTCAGGCCACACTCGAAGGGGTTGCCATGCGTATCGCGCTGATCGCTGAGCAGCTTCCGAGCGTTCCCCATAAGATTTATGTGGCAGGTGGCGCGGCCACATCGTCCCATTTATGGGTACAGATGATTTGTAACGCCTTAAACCGTCCGGTGCAGCTTGTGCAAGCGGCAGAAGCATCGGCACAGGGAGTCGCCCTCATGTTGGCCTATGCGCTGGATCAAAAGCCGCTCAGCAACTACACACCGCCCATCGCCTTTTCGTTCACTCCGCATCCCGAAAATGTCTCACGCATGAAAGCAGCCC
This sequence comes from Anaerolineae bacterium, assembly GCA_013821665.1. Lineage (GTDB taxonomy): Bacteria > Chloroflexota > Anaerolineae > Aggregatilineales > Phototrophicaceae > CFX2. The sequence goes on along the minus strand of JACDGI010000234.1, from coordinate 3,727 downwards.
GTGAGCGACAACATGATCTCTATCACCGATTGTATGACCGCAACCTACCGCGAGGATAAACTTGTGAAATTTGAGGGTTTCCACGTAGGTATCAAGGCGGACGATGCAGTATGATAAGCGACATAAAGTCCGTTTAAAAATGACTGACGGCATACATCTCGTCCGGTATTTTGATTTTAAATTTCAGGCAGGTTCTAAGGAGTCCTAACGATGAGTGAGTCTTGTACACATCTAGATCAGATCCAAAAGGTAACACCCAGCGCTCAAGGCTGTGAAGAATGCTTGAAGATGGGTGACCGTTGGGTTCACCTGCGCATTTGTCTGATTTGCGGGCATGTCGGCTGCTGTGATGATTCAAAGAATAAACACGCCACCAAGCACTTTCACGCCACCAACCATCCGATGATGCAATCCTTCCAACCGGACGAGACTTGGATCTGGTTTTATATCGATGAGATAGCCCTCGAACCGGGCGAAAAGCTGTACAACACGGATCGCTGAAGATTGAGTGAATCAGCTATAAAGCTTCTGGTAGATGCCCTCATGTTCCAGTAATTCGCCATGTGTGCCGGATTCGACAATCGCGCCGTTTTCAAGCACGAAGATGCGGTCGGCATTCTCGATGGTGCTTAAGCGATGGGCAATTACGAAGGTTGTTCTGCCCTCCATCAGTCGTTCAAGTGCCTGCTGCACCAGCCGTTCGCTGACCGAATCAAGTGCGCTGGTGGCCTCGTCCAGAATCAGGATTTTGGGGTTTTTGAGGAAGGCGCGTGCAATGGTGATACGCTGCTTTTGTCCACCGGAGAGGAAATTGCCACCTTCGCCCACTTCATTCTCAAATTGTTTGGGCATCTTCTTCACGAAATCGTAAGCATTGGCGGCCTTACAAGCCTCAACCACTTCGCTCATGCTGGCTTCCGGTTTACCATAACGCACGTTGTCCAAAATCGTGCCGCTGAAGAGGATGGGATTCTGCAAGACCATGCCGACATTGCGCCGCAGCGAATTGACCGTCACATCGCGCACATCATAGCCATCGATTTTGACACTGCCTAAATCGACATCATAGAAGCGTGGAATCAGGCTGACGATGGTACTTTTGCCGCTGCCGCTCGGCCCGACCAAGGCCACCCTTTCGCCGGGGTTTACGATGAAGCTCATATCACGTAAAACTGGCCCCGGTTCGGATTCGGTCGCCTGTGGATAAGCGAAGGCCACACGATTAAATTCGACAGTTCCTTTTACATCACGCAAAACCGTCGCACCCTGCCGGTCACGGATTTCCGGCTTCTCATCCATGATGGCGAAAACACGGTCAACAGCCGCCATCGAATTCGCAAAAACCAGATTGAGTTGGGCGAAACGCTGCAACGGTGTATACAGCGGCGTGAGGTACATGGTGACGGCGACCAATTCACCTACCGTCAAATGTCCGGTGACGACGCGCGTGCCACCGTAAAGCAGCACAAAAAGCGGCGCAATCTGCGTCAACACGCCGGTGGTGGTGATGTTTGAGCTTTGTAGATAAGCCCGCCACATGGTCATCGAGAACAAATTTTGTGCATCACGATAGAAAACGGTCTCTTCATTTTTCTCTTGGGTGAAGGCATGCACAACACGGTTACCCATGATGCGTTCTTGGACATGACCGGATAAAGCGGCGATTTCTTCCTGCACTTTGAGGCTGGATGAACGGATGTCGGTCTGTGACTTACGGAAGAAATACAAATACAGCGGGAAAGTCACCAACGCCGAAATGGTGATGCCTACGTCAATCTGAAGGAGAAAATAGAGGATAGCGAAGAGCGCGACAAAGTCCATCCATGTGTCGGTGAGGGCGCTGCCGATTAGATCTTGCGCCATTTCGATGTCGCCGATGAGCCGCTGCACGATGTAGCCTGACTTGTTGCGGTCAAAGAAGGAGGCGGACATACGCAGGATGCGGTAATAAACTTCCATCCGCAAATCAAACACCGCATGATAACTGGCTTTACTGGCGAAATAATGGCGCACGTAGGTGAAGGGCGACCAAATGAACACGAAGGCCAAAATCAAGCCGCCCACGCTCAAAAGCAGTTGCGTCAGCTTTTGGTCGCTGCTCATAACTGGATTAAGAAATACATCATCCAACAAATAGCGGGTGATCTGCGGCACGAGCAGTGGCAGTGTAAACTTGACGATGCCGCCAACGGCTGCTATCGCCAGATTCCACTTGTAAGGGGCGACATAACCGACAAATCGGATAAAGTTGTTGAAGCGTGGTGGTTGTTCAGAAAAGGTGTGTTCAGTGTGTGATGAGGTTGTCATGGGTACTTCCAAGCAATACGACGATCTTGCTGCGCCTGCTTTAACTTACATGTTATTGGATTATGATCCTATCCACAGGGTGCTGGAAAGTACCAATTATAGACAACTGTATGGGAATTGGTCTCAAAGGGGTACAAGTTACTTCACAGGCAGAGACCGAAACATATCACCAAACACGCCAAGAAATACAGAGCACGCCAAGGTATTCAGGTTGACTGTTTAGAGCAGACACGTAAATTGATCATTCCCAGATTCGTTATATTACGGGGCGAAACCTTAATGTAGGTTAATTGAAAATGGGTATATATAGGGTTATGATTAGGTATGTATTGGGTTTAGAGCATCAAATTTTGATTTTCAGCTTTTCTGTTTGCGGTGTTGAGCAGTAGGGGATTTCGTTTTTAGGGGGAGTAAAACGGCCTGTTGTCGGCTGTTTGCTGATCTGTTTGGGCATATAGACCCTCTTAAATGGTTCTGATTTTTATATCTCAAGCGAATAATCATCCAGTGTAGTGAGCTTCACTGGATTTTCACTTGCAGTATCTCGCGCTGTGCTCTGTTCAGTCCAGTGAGAGATGCCTGCAACGGTTGCGTCGGATGAGATAAGCCCTACGTTTGTATCGCGATACCTTCATCGTTCTTAAGTTATACAGGCGGTAAATACGGGATGTCTCATCATAAAATATTGCGTTTTCCTCTACGCAACCTGTCCCGCGTTCTGTTAATTGTCGTTTTGCTTACGCTTCTGTTATCCGTATTTTCGGTCGCGCAAGCCCAACCACCAGCCCTCATCCTCAGCAAAACGACTGATGGCAATATCACGACGGCTGAAGTCGGACAGGTGATTAATTATCGTATCCGATTTGAGTGCAGCAGCTTGTCGACGGCCTGCGGCCAACTCATCATCACGGATGTGTTGCAAGCCGGTTTAACCTATTTGCCACCGCCTGATTCCTCCATTCCAGCCGGATTTTCGATTGCCTACAACGCTGGCACACGAACGGTGACCATTACCAAAGACGATAATAATTTCCTTGATGGGACGCAGTTTGATGCAGTGATTGCGGTACGAATTGATTATGACCTGCGGCCTTTGCCGGCGACGATTAATAATACGGTTAATGGCACAGTTGATCCGCCGGGGCCAGTGACGACCATTACCGCCACCCCCAGCAGCGCACCGCCCATCACCGTTGATACGGCAACACTTGATTGGGGCATGACCAAAACGTTATACAGCCCCAGTATTAACCCGACCGTCGATACGGATGTGACTTACCAGATTGCGCTGTGCCCGAATACGACCATTGGCAACGTCGCGCTGCAAAATCTGGTCATCACCGATAACCTACCTGTCGGAGCAACATTTGTATCTGCGAGTGATGGCGGAACCGTGGCCGGTGGAGTCGTTACATGGCCT
>JACDGI010000233.1 GCA_013821665.1 Anaerolineae bacterium | reverse complement strand
GCTCCCGGCACTGACTGACCATACTGCACCTTCCACAGTAAATGGCTGTTATCAGGGCTGATGCTCGGTGGAGCATTGCTCGTTTGTACCGCATAATCAGTGCCAGTGCTGAGCTGCCGCACCGTCACCTTGCCACCGCCCCGTATCACACGATAGGTTCCATCCGGCGACAGATCCATCGGCGGCACACTTTGAACCACACCGGTCATATTTTTGGCATTCACATCCCACTCAAATATTCCCGCCAACTGTCCCGGTGAACCATCAATCACATATAGCAAATTGGGGTTGGTCGGGTTCCACCAATGCACCGCGCAGCAGCCTTCCATCGTCAAAGGTTGCGCGGCCCATGTGCCAGTCCCCAAAGGCGTATAAGCCTTCATTGGCGACGTATTTTGTGGCGCTTGATCTTCGTTCTTCGGTGGCCAGCTTTCGGCATAGGCATTCAAGCGTGCCCCACCAAAAGTCACTGGCGGCTGGTCATCGAGATGCATCCACTGTCGCGCGTTATTAAAATCCATCTCGAACAGGCTGCGGTTATAGGCACCAATGCCAGCCAGCACATCCCACGGCGCATTAATATAATCAATCGGGTTATAGGCGATCTGGTAATCCAACGAGCGCACTTCGAAATGCAAATGCGGACGCGAGTCACAAGTCAAATCAGGATCACCGCTGTAACCCACGATGTCGCCCTGCTTCACTTGCTGATACTGCTGCACCGGTGGCCGTTCGATTAAATGTCCATACAGGGCGGTAACACCAGCATCTTTAAAGCGCAGGATCAGGTTGTGTGGCCCTGCACCAAAGGTCAAATTATCGACATAAATGACTTCGCCATCAGCGACCGCGACGACCGGTGTACGGCAGGGCATGGTGATGTCCACGCCGAAGTGCAGTCCTTGTCCAGCGCTGTACCACGCGGTTCCAAAATTGAAAGCGCCTGTGGTGTTGCCATATCCGCCCCCAAACAGCCACGTCGATGGACTAGCGGTCTGAGCCACCGGCATAATAAACGGTTTGGGATTGGGCCTATCCTGCGCCGCCACAGGAAAGTTATTGAGAAACATTAATACACCGCACAAAAGGAGCAATCGGTAAATAGACATCGGTCGTCCTCACAGCAGTTATCGTTTCTCGCAGTATAACTTCACCCATCTGTAATTTCTGAATTGCTCATCAGTTTTTAAGATCAAATCTCATCTCTCAATAATCAATTTTTTGTGAAATTATTCCATATTATTTATCAAACGAATACTTTAATGGTTTGACAATTATCAATGGTGCTACAGTGTAATTAATCATGAATATCAAGGATATGAAAAGTGGATAAGCCCAAGAATGATTTTCTAGTATCGACAATGGAACCAGAAATACTCACTATTGATGATCTTATACAAGAAGCACGTGAACAAGCTGTAGATAGCGAGCGTGAAAAAGCCTTTAAGACGATTACAAAAGCTTTAAAAATGGATGCAAGTAATACCGAAGCGCTTTGGCTTTACGCTACCCTTAATCCAAATAAGGAAAAGGCAATTTCTGCTCTCAAGAAACTCTTGTCAATCGACCCCGAACATCCAAAAGCGCGTGGCTATTTGAAGAAATTAGTTTCAAGTGAAAATGCTCTTGCCGTATCGGGCAATACGACAACAAACCAAAATGACCTTATGGCAAGAATGCTCAAAAATCAGGAAAAACTCATTGAGCAGCAATCACGACAACCGATTATCAATATCCACAATCAAGCCATTGCTAACAGCAGTGGTACACCATTGGTGGAAAAAAACCAAACGGCTTATATCATTGGTTTATTGGCAGGTATATTCTTCTGTACATTTGGGGTCGCTCATATCATTAATGGCAAAGTAGGATCTGGCATTGTCAACATGCTAGTCGGTTGGGTTTTGTGGCCTGCACTAGCTGGTTTAATTGTAACCGTAACCTTTGGATTTGGCTTACTTCTAGTTATTCCTATGCATATCGCACTTGCACATTCAACCGCCAAAAAGGGCGCTAGAACGATGTTCGCGGCTAGTTTCTAAAGTATAGATTGCAGACTAAAAATCTAGCTAAGCCAAGACACATAATATGAGAATCAAAACAGCGCCCCGGATTGCCGAGACGCTGCCTCAATCTTGCCTGTTTAGCGCTGAAACAGCTTAGCGCAAAACTTCCGTGTACGTCAGCAGATCAGGTGTAATATCAACCGATGTCACGATATAACCTTTATAACGTTTAGGCATCCGTGCATCCAGCATATTGTGTACACGTCCTGACCATACCCTGAATAGATTGGCTTCCATCGGCTGGCCGTCAATCGTCATATCGGTGACGATCCATGTGACTTTGCCAACAACTTCAACCGACTGTGGCACGGCGACCGCGTTGAATTGTTGTTTCTTGAAGTTCGGCCCGATGCCTACAAAATCGATGAACACTTGTTGGGTGCCCAATGTGACCACCACGTTCATCAAGGTTGTACTGTAGACCGGCGTAAAGGCCGTGTTGATCTCATCCTGTGTCATCGTGATAACCAGCGGGGCGCGTGTTGGCACAATAGTCCCTGTGGCTGCCGGCACGGGTGTATGCGGGGGTTGGTTTGGCGGGACTTGGGTAAATATCGGTGTATGCGGGGGTTGGTTTTGGGCAGCGACCGGCATTACCAGCATGGGTACCGTGAGTAACCCAACGACCATCACGACCGCCAGCAGCATTATCATTTTTCGTACTTTATTCATTGAATGATCTCCTTTTCGATGACCTTCTCAATAGGTCGGTATCCAGACTACCGTGATTATAGTGGGGATTCAAGAGTTGACCAGCAGCGTATGGCAATCGCCGGATTACATTCGACTATAAATCGAGGAATTTGACCACCTTATCCGCGACGATGGTGGCGGAATCCGGTGTGAGGTGCAGCCCATCAAACGAATACGTGTAGCCACCGCGTTCGCGTTCGGCAGCATAATCATTCCAGCCACTTTTCACGCGCTGTCCGATCAGGTTAATCGTCGCTTGTGTCAACTGTGGACGTTCGGGGATATGCGCAGGTTGCAGCACTGGCATCAGGTCGAGCGTCGGCACATTCAATCTCTTACATTCTTCGGCAGCGATCTGGTTATAGTGCTGCATGGCTGCGGCGACTGTAGGATTAGCCTCTATCGGACTCAAGCCCACATAAACGACCACTTGCGCCAATTGGATGCGCGTCAACAGGTCACGAAAGTGGCTGCGGAATTGGTCAGGTGTGACGGTACCGTTTGGCACTTTCATCACCCGTTCGTAATAGCGGCGTGTTTCGGGTTGGGAGTAACTGATGGCATCATTCCCGCCACAAAACACAAAGATGATGTCCGGTTCTTGTGCCAGTACATCATCTAAGCGGTTGAGCAAATTGAGGATGGTGTTGCCGTTCTGTCCGGCATTGATAATCATCTGTTGGGGCAGTCGTGCGGCAACCTGCGCCACAAAGTTTCCGCCGTAGCTGCCCTCAACCAGACTATTGCCCAAGAATGCGATGTTCACGGAGTCGTTCTAAAAACCTTTGTAACCGTTATCGGCCGCATCAAAGCGGGAGCGACGGGTTACTTCGGTTTCTTCGATCATCTTAGCCAGTTCTTTGTAAAATGGTTCATCACCCAGCTTAGCCTTTCGCAGCGCTTCGAGCAATTCTTTCCCCAGCCGTTCAAGATCCATAAGCTGTTTGTTATTAACTTCTTCAAAGTTCATACGGGTTGACTTTCACTAGGCGGCGCTGTTGGCTGCCCCGCTGGTAATTAATCGTTACCCTTATAAGGATAACGCCGAATGCCCTTATCACGCCACACGGTTCGGTTTGAGGAGGGGAAGTGGCTGGTTACAAGGATGCTTAGTGAAACCCAATCACTTCGTTTTATTGAAATTTAAAAGAAAGTGCATAAGCTCGTAATTTAGCAACGACAATGAATACATAGTTGTCGTATATCTACATCCTTATAAGCAAAACCGTTATATAATATAAGTATCAATTAAACAGATTAGAAAAGGATAGAATTTAATGCGAAATCGAATGAATCTCGCAGTGTTTCTTGCAGTTGCGGTTGTCGTAACTGTTATTGCCTTAGTCGTTATGCCTTCAGGGCGTTTCTCATGGATTACACTGGCAGATGCTTACGGCAGCGGCGCCCCTGCTAAACCGGGTGTGGTACAGGCGGGCGGAAATGCCGTCATCCAAACCAAATCCGATGGGTCACTGAACATAATAAGCCTCGGTGCAAATGGTCTTTCAACCGTGGTTTTGGACATCTCGGCCAGTCAACTTGCAAAATTACCTGATAAGCCGGGTAAGAATACTAAAATTGGTGCAACTTCCGACAATTACGTACAAGTTTTTAAGCTAACGACAGGGGAGTATCAGGCTAATATCGGCCCCGATGCCGAAGGCAAAATCTTTGTTTATGTCTTCAGTATCGTTCCTGAGGATTGTATTTCACGCTACGAATATTCAACCAGTGATCCCACTCCTCGCTTCCGACAGGCTTGCTGAGATTTAGCCTTAAAGTAGCAGGTGATAAATTGTTCACCTGCTACTTTTTACAGCCCACCCATGCCAACAACACTGTCCACTTTATATACGCGGGTTCTGCGATTTCCGGGGTTTCCCGCTTTATCCCTCTTTGCCATCAGCCTACTGGTTTTATTGCGGACGGCTGTTCCCACAATTTATACACTTGACAGCGGTGAATTTGTAATCGGCGCATCCAAGCTTGGTTTCGTTCATGCACCGGGTTATCCGCTCTTCATCCTTCTGCTGCATCTTTTCCAACAGTTGCCTTTTGCCGACATCGGCTACTCAGGCAACCTGTTTTCGGCATTGTGTTTGGCGCTGGCTGTGGTTTGTACTTATCAAATGCTGCGCTTGCTCTTACATGATCGCTGGTTGGCATGGATAACTGCACTCATTTTTGCTTGGGGTTATTATATCTGGTTGGTGGGGTTGTTTACGGAAGTTTATACGCCGCAACTCGTAACACTGGCGTTGGCAGGTTGGGCTACTGTTGCCTTGCTCTCACAATCGAGACCGGGATGGCGCGCCGCATTACTGGCTGGGAGCGCTTATGGCCTCGCTGTGACTATGAATCCCACGTCGATTTTTCTAGCCGGTGGATTAGTCGCAGCCTTTTGCGTTGCACGCCTTCGCTGGTCACAGCGTATCACTGCCGGTATGATCAGCATATTGATTTTTGCCAGCCTACAGCTTTATTTTCCTGTACGTTATGTGGCCCAACCCATTTATAATCTCGCGGGTCAATATACGAGTAATGGTGTCTTCGTACCTATCAATCTTGGTTCGCTTAACGGCTTAACATGGATGATCACAGGGCGGCAATTTGGAAACTTATTTTTTGCAGATGGTATCATTCCGCCGCTGTCTGATTTTCTAAATACGTTGATGCTGTTTGTTCAAAATACACTTGGGTTTGGCCTTGTGTTTGGTGGTATCGGCTTAATGGTACTTTTCCGTTATAGCCGCGCTGGATTTGTCATTTGGTACATCGCCTTTATACCCTATCTTTACTTTTATACAAGTTACGGAGCGGGCGACAAACTCACGATGTTTGGCCCTGTCTTCTGGCTGTGGAGCATTCCGATTGGTTATGGATTGCGTTGGTTACTCGATTATTGGAAAGCGCCTACCTTACGTTATGTGCTTATTATCCTGCCGCTATTGCTATTAATCGTCAATTTTCCGCACCTTGATTTAAGTACAGATTATTCTGTCCGCCAGCGTACCGAAGCCATGATGAAAGCGTTGCCAGCTAACGCCATTGTATTTGGTCACTGGGGCGATATTGTTCCAGTTGAGTATCTGCACATTATCGAAGGTTCGCGTCCCGATATTACAGTCTATAATCAATTTTTGTTTACGCAGACCGATTTACATACCTATATTGATTCGCTGGTCATGGCAGACAAACCCGTTGTCCTGATTAACAGCATTACACAGGGCATACAATTGACATCTGACACATGGGATTGGCTTATTGATGGCTACCATATTGATATTGAACCCGTGCCATTAGGCCCCAATCAAATCCCACTTTACATTTATTATTTACACGCACCCGTATAATGCAGACAGCCTCATCCCCAACTAATAGAACGCTGGCAGGCCTCCAATCCATTCTGCTCAGCCTCATCCCTTTGTTCGTAGCCCATACGTGGTTTGATGCCATCAGCGTTACACCCACTGCTTTCAACATCATTTTTGAACTACACGGTATCGTCCTCAAGTTGTCCGACTTCCCTTTTTTTGTACTGATGATTGTGACGACGTTGCGCTGCTTATTAGATGAGCCTTACCGCCAGCGGCTGCGCTCATCCATAAACGCGTTGCTGCGTTGGCGCTCCAATCAGGCTTGGTTCGGTTTGGTCGCGCTCATGTTTCTCAGCGCTTTATGGGCGCGCGCGCCCTATCTCGCCGTCTACCAAGCGGTCTACACGTTATTGATGCTAGTGATGATTGTGGTCATGGTCGCATCACAGGCCGGGCAGGCACGCTGGTGGATGATTACCTTGATTACGGGGGCTTGCTTGCAGGGACTATTGGCTGTAGCGCAAGTCATCAATAACGGTTCGGTAGGTCTCGGATGGCTTGGTGAACCTGCTATCCCTTACGGGCGTGCCTTCGGACTGACCTACAATCCTAATACCTTAGCTGGCTATCTGTTAATTGCCTCGGCTTTAACCTTTGCATTTGCGTGGATAAATGTTCGCCGATCCAGCACGCGGGTTTTAATACTTTTTGCGGGTATCGGGATTGTTGCGGGTCTATTAGCCACGCGCTCCCGCACCTCTGTTATCGCATTTGTTTTGGTCGTCGGCTGCTGGCTTTTTCGTTGGTTGTGGCTGCATTTATCCCAGCGGTTTACCATGATTATCACTCCATTGGTGATCGTCATCGGAGTTTTTACGGCATTCGCAGTTGTAGGGCGCGGTTTTGACACACGCGAAATCAGCAATCGTTTGACATTCGCTTACGCCGGTAGCTGGGTTGCTTATCGTCAATCGCCCATTCTCGGTGTTGGTGTGGGACAAGTAATGCTGCGAGTTGACAGCCTAATTTCTGCCGACACACTGCCTTATTATGATCTCCAATCGGACGGGCTGCTGCAACCTGGTCATAACGCTTACCTGAATGTGTTAGCAGAGTTAGGGCCGATTGGGCTGCTGTTATTGCTGGTCGGCCTTGCTGCGCCATTGATCGGTTTGCGCAACCTGAATAACTCTTCTTGGGGTCTTAGCGTATGCCTTTTAGCAGTGGTCTGCGCCATGCTGTTCGAGTTTCAATTCTGGCTCGATCCTCACTGGCGCGCGATTTTGTTTTGGCTAATCGGTTTATACTGGGTATATCGTTTGCAGCCTGAACAACTAAAAACCTAATAGATTATATGTCAGATTGGTCTCACGCCTTCCGTAAAGACTTGACCACGTCCTCGAAGTTTGCGCCATCGCCGTAAGCCACCACACCCACCGAACGCCCGTCGATGCGGGTATACAACACCTGCGCTGTGCCGCCTAAACGCCCCTGAATGACATAGTAGTAGGCAGGTGAACCGTCGGGGGCAGTGCGTGTTTCTGACTTCGAGATGACCACCATACCACTTTCAACATCGGATTGGACAGTACGACGGGCACTGTCCGGTGTCTCATCTGCACTATAAAAAGTCACGTCGATTTTCGTCTGTCCACTTTGTAGATCGCCTTCACTTTTTCCAGCAGGATCGTTTAAATCGAAAGATGCAATTGTATAGGTGTAAATCACAGCACCATCGGCGGCTGGCTCGACGATTGACCACGCGCTCGGATAATCAAAGGCAATACCAGAAAGTTTATCGATGTGGGTTTTCATGGCGCTGTTGATGGTCGATACGCTGTCGATTGCCGCCGTTGCCTCTGCCCTTGCGCTCGTTGGATTAGCGCCACTGTTCGGACTTGTATTGCAACCCGCAGCCAGCAGTATCACCGCCATCAACAGGCCAATTTGTCGTTTCATATTTCACCTCGGTCACGAAACAAAACGGATGTGAACAATCGCATCCGTTTCGCTTTTTTATATGGAGACGATTAAAAGCTGAAATCAGCTCGCGATTCCGGCTTCGGTAATGGTCGAGAACTTCAGCTTCGGGTTCTTCTCGATGCAGTACTTCATATCCCAACTGGTGAGGAACAAAATCACGGTACGTTTATATTGATCGAGAGTCCGCTGACTTTGGAAGGATATATACATGTTGTTGATGTCGGCTTCTGTGCCGCTCACCCAACGGGCTTCGGTGTAATTTGACCGCTCGATGGTCGTTTCGACATTGTATTCAGCCGCCAAACGCGAGACCACCACCTCGAACTGCAAATCACCGACAGCTCCCAGAATCGGTTCGCGCTGCCCATTGATATACAGGACTTGCACGACACCTTCTTCCATAAGCTGTTCCAAACCTTTGTTGAACTGCTTATATTTCTCCATCGTCATGTTACGCAGGGTGGCAAAGACTTCCGGTTGGAAAGGCGGAATCGGGGCATATTGAAAGGAATCCGATTCACAAACCGTATCACCGATGCGGAAGATACCCGGATTACTGAACCCGATCACATCACCGGGGTAGGCTTCCTCGACAGTTTCACGATCCCGCGCGAACAGGCGGTGCGGGCGGCTCATACGCACCTTGCGTCCTAAACGCGGATGAAACACCATCATGTCTTTCTCGAAGTGTCCGGAACACACACGCAAGAATGCCATCGTATCGCGGTGCTGCGGGTCCATATTAGCCTGAATTTTGAAGACGATGCCACTGAAGGTTTCGTTGGTTGGGGCAATCAGACCCTTGGTGCTTTCGCGTGGGCGGGGTGATGGTGCCAGTTTAATCAGCGCCTCAAGGAACGGCTCAATACCAAAGTTATTCAAGGCACTGCCGAAGAACACCGGTGTCAGTGTTCCATTCAGAAAATCATCCCAATCAAACGGCGCACCTGCTCCCGCTAACAATTCAGCATCCGAGCGAAGCTGTTGATAAGGTCGTGAACCGATGGTTTCCTCAAGCACCGTATCATAAAGATCGGTCACTTTTACCGGCGCGCGAAATTTACCGCGTACAGTGCGTTCAAACAGCAGCACCTGATGATTTTGCAGGTCATATACCCCTTGGAAATCACTGCCGGTGCCAATCGGCCAGTTCATGGGCGAAACACGCAGCGACAGCATCTGCTCGATTTCATCCAACAGTTCCAACGGCTCACGACCTTCGTGATCCATCTTGTTGATGAAGGTCAAAATGGGCATATTACGCTGGCGGCAAACTTCAAACAATTTGCGCGTTTGGGTTTCGATACCTTTGGCGCTGTCCAACACCATGATTGCGCTGTCGGCTGCCATCAATGTGCGGTAGGTATCCTCGCTGAAATCGCGATGACCGGGGGTGTCGAGTAGATTGAAAATACAACCTTCGTACTCAAATTGGATTACGGTTGATGTAATCGAAATACCGCGCTGCTGTTCCATCGCCATCCAGTCGGAAGTGGCGCTGCGCTGGTTTTTGCCCGCACGTACCGAACCGGCTTGATTAACGGCACCTGCATATAACAGCAGTTTTTCGGTGAGTGTGGTTTTACCCGCGTCAGGATGCGAAATAATGGCGAACGTACGGCGGCGGCTGACTTCGAAGTCGAGTTGTTGACCAGCCTTGGCTGGGGGAAGAGATTGCATGATAAGTGATTCCTCTGTCTGTAACGGTCGAGAAAAGGGCTGAAGCACGGAAAATCGGTTTCGTGGTCAAACAAGCTAAAGGGGTAAACTCAATCCGCGCGCACAGTCATTTCCTTATTCTCCTGACACAGCAGAGGCTATTGAACCATTCGGTGGCTTTTAGTATGAAGAATGGGCGAAGAATATCAACACAATATCAAAACTGATATTCAAATTATAGCGGTTTATAGTGTCAAACACCAGACTAAACACCATCCAGCAACGAATAATTAAGATATGAAAACGGATGCGATTGCTCACATCCATTTTGTTTATTCATATACTTCTTGCTACGCCATCTCAGGTTCGTTCTGCCAATACTCCGCGTTATAAGCCGGAAGTTCGCAGCGCAGCGGCTTGTCCTCGCGGAAGCCAAAGGCATAATCGGCTTGCATCAGTTGGTGGATTTCACTGGTGCCTTCATAGATCACACCGCCCTTGCTGTTACGCAGGTAACGCTCGACTGGATACTCATCACTGAAACCGTATGCGCCGTGTACCTGCACGGCTTCCAAGGCGGCTTGCACGCTGTGATCGGTGGCGTACCATTTGGCGACGCTGGTTTCACGCGTGTTGCGGATGCCCTGATTTTTCAGCCAACCGGCGCGCATATTGAGCAGGAAGGCCGCGTCATACCACTGCTGCATGAAAGCGATTTTCTGCTTGACCAGTTGATGCTGCGAAATCGGCACACCAAAGGTCACGCGCTGCTCGGCATACTTGATGCTCTCTTCCAAGC
>JACDGI010000232.1:9935-10532 GCA_013821665.1 Anaerolineae bacterium | reverse complement strand
CTTCAATATACGCGCCGATAATCACGCTGGCACCATCGTATATCAGCTCATTAGTGAGGGTAACACCTTCATCCCATGAACTCACCGGCATGGTGTCAATATTTGGGCTGGCAACCGACTGGATAGCCTTTTCGTGGGCAATCCCGTACAACGCACCGATAGGCGTAATCGGTTGCTGGTCTGTTTTTTCACCGAACGTATCCAACCAGCCGCGCCGTTCGCAGGTGACGAGGTTGCGTAATAAACTTGGGGTAATAACGATAGGCTGCGACATAATGGTATGGGTAATCCGCGAAGTTCGCCTCAATAATCACAAGGCATTTAAGTCCGTTCAGGATATACTTGTTCGATATTGCTTTGCAAGGGCAAATGTTCTTATAAAATGAAAATATAACCCGTAAGGGTGTCTGGATTTAAGATGCCAATTGAAGCCGTTGTGTTTGACATGGAAGGCGTGCTGATGGATTCTGAACCCTATTGGAAGGTTGCGCGAGAAGCCTTTGCGCGTGACATCCATAAGCCGTGGTCGATGGATGATCAGCGTGCATGTATGGGACGGAATACCGTCGAGTGGGCACAGGTAATGAAAGATCGTAT
>JACDGI010000232.1:7087-9925 GCA_013821665.1 Anaerolineae bacterium | reverse complement strand
CTCGACTGGCCCTTAGACGACATCATCAGCGATGTAATTAGTCGGGTATTGGCGCAGTACGATGAACGCCTGCCGCTGCGGGACGGTGCCATCGGCTCGGTGGAACGCATGGCAGCCCACTATAAAGTGGCGCTGGCTTCTGGCTCACCCACAGCGGTCATTGACCACGCGATGGATCGCAGCGGTTTGGGCAAGTTACTGCAAATTCGCGTCTACGGCGACACCACCGCTAAAGGTAAGCCTGCACCGGATATTTATTTGGAAGCCCTGCGCTTGCTCGATGTTCGACCTGAAAATTCAGCCGGTGTCGAAGACTCACCGAGTGGTATTCGGGCGCTGCACAACGCCGGTATGTACGTCATTGCTGCCCCCAGCGAAGGCTTTGATCTCCCACCGGACATTCTGGCTTTAGCCGATCATCTCATTACCCACATGGACGAAATTACGGTAGAGATGGTCGATGGATTGATGAAGTAGCGTCGATTTTTAGCGAGCGTCAGCCGAATGATATAATCTTTGGCTTGACCCTCGATTGATGATTCGATCATAATGAACACGATTTTTCGGCACGGACTGAGATCTTTACATCTTGTTTTCACCTGATAACCAAATCGGATAACGTTACAATGGGCATCAAGCGCGACCTTCTTCTTAACACAGCAGCGATTGCACCAAATTGGTGGTCGTCACGTTTGCAAAACCCCGTTTTTATAGTGGGATGTGCTCGCAGCGGCACGACAATTTTAAGCGAGTGGTTTCATCATCATTATGATGTCGCCAACTTGTCAGAAGCCAACGATATTTGGGATCCCAGCGGTTATCCCTGGGCGAGTTCGTCATATGGTAAAGATAGCCCGCCCATCTGGATTGACCCCGAAGCTTATACCGCACGTTGGTGGCGGGATAACGAACGCAGACAGACGAAAACACGGGCTATTTTTGGTGTCTATCAAACAGTCAAACGCGCCAAAGTCTTTGTGAATAAGACTCCCCTGAATACCTTTCGCATTCCGCAGTTGCTCAAGACCTTTCCTGAGGCACGCTTTGTGCATCTCGTCCGTGATGGCCGTGCCGTAACCCAGTCGTATGCCAAGAAACAGCGCCACGATATGAATAAGGATGTTGAAGTTTATCGTGCCCTCGGCTACGACTATCCCTTTGAAGAATTGGCTCTGAAGTTGGCCGCTTATTGGCAGCGCACCATTGATGAAGTCACTTTGCGTGAGCAACAATTTAATTTGACTGCTAAAGGTCAAATGCTGGAAATTAAATACGACGATTTGTGTTCACAGACCGACGCAACACTTGAAAAACTATGTCAGTACATGGGCATTCAAAAAGATCGTTTTAAACCAGAAGCCCAACAAATCCAGATGAAAGATCAGGATTACAAATGGCGCACGGAACTCTCGCCGGAGATTATCGCGGCGACTCAGCAGCTTCAGGCCAACGGGCTTAAACGTTGGGGATATGTGTAATTGAAATTTGAGGGAGAGTTTTGGCTCTCCCTCAAATGCAGAGTCAATTATTGCAAAGCGCTGCCCGCCGAAATCGTCAGGCCGCGTTCCTTGGCGACTTTCTTGACATAACCATCAGCACGGTAGGCAACCAACGGTTCAACGTCGATACCTTTTTCACTGCGAACCTGCATCAGCAGCGGACGGACATCGGTATCAAAAGCATCCACCATGACTTGCTGTGCGCCCAAAACATCACCAGCTAATTGCAAATCACCCAATTTTTTGTAATCAACAATCAAGGCACGGGCATAAGCTGTTTGGCAGTTGAGAACGCTCAACAGCATGGCTTCCAACTTCGGCTCAATGTTATGGCTTTGGTCGATCATATAAGCCACATCTTCGGCACGTTCTCCCGCCTGTACCAATTCGGTGTAAATCTCGAATAGTTCATAGGGGTTATTGGTGCCAACAATCAGGTCATCGTCGGCATAACGTCGCGCATTAAAATGGAAACCACCCAAACGTCGTTCGTCCAACAAGAACGAAACGATATGGGCGATATTGGTTCCTTGAGCATGATGGCCTGTATCCACCAGTACCTGCGCTTGTGCGCCGCATTTGAGCGCCATCGCGTAGGCCATGCCCCAATCGGCAAGATCGGTATGATAGAACGCTGGCTCGAAAAATTTGTATTCGATCAACATGCGACTGCCAGCCGGTAAGTATTTGTAGCTTTCCATCAACCCTTGCTCAAGGCGGTGCTTCCGTTCACGGATGCTGTCCTGTCCCGCATAATTCGTGCCATCCGCAAACCACAGGCTTAGGAGTTTGCTATCGACCTTCGCCATAATTTCGCAGCATTCAATCATATGCCCCATCGCTTCTTCACGGATGGCCGGAGAAGGGTTGGTCAAGCTGCCGAGTTTATATTGGTCGTCTTGGAAAAAGTTGGGATTTACCGCACCGATGGCAATGCCTTTGTCTTTGGCATACTGCCCCAAAGCATCGTAATCATCGACCTTATCCCACGGAATATGGATGGCGATGGAGGGCGCGATACCACTCAATTTGTGGATGTAAGCGGCATCATCAATCTTTTCGTAGATGTTGCGGGCTGCACCTTCCCATGCGAAAACCTTGAAGCGTGTACCACCATTGCCGTAACCCCATGACGGAGTTTCGATATGTTGCGCTTTAAGTTTGGCTTTTACGCCCTCAACCGAAATACCCTTTGCGGCCAGTTTATCCGCTAGACGGTCATAATCAGCTTTGAAATCCATAAAACTTGTCCTTTCGTATGAAAATTCTGTAGAATAGAGGAGTTCCATTTATTTTCGTTGTCTTTCAAATTAATGTTACCCAAAAGTAGAGCCAAAAC
>JACDGI010000232.1:0-7077 GCA_013821665.1 Anaerolineae bacterium | reverse complement strand
GAACGTCGACAGCTCATTTTGGAGGATTTGAGGCGTGACGGTCGTGTGAGCGTAAAAACGCTCAGTGAAAAGCTGAAGGTCAGCGAAGTCACCATCCGGCAAGATTTACGCGCTTTGGAGGATGAAGGTATCCTCGAACGCACTTACGGTGGCGCGATGTTGCGTACCCCTAGCACAACCGCAGCCGAACTGTCGTTTGACATCCGCCGTCGCAAACATAAGGGTGAAAAGGATGAAATCGGGCGCTGTGCTGCCGCGCTCGTTAAGGATGGCTACGGCATCGCGCTCGACTCCAGCACCACGACGTTTGCTATGATCCCTTACCTCAAGCGTTATGATGGCTTGACCGTCGTCACCAACAGCCTCGTCATCGCCCAACAATTTTTGGACTCGCCGCGTATTCGGGTGCTGCTGCCGGGTGGCACGTTACGGCGCGATTCGATTTCGGTGGTTGGTGATCCCGGTTCGCTGCCGGATATTAATTTGAATTTGGGTTTTTTCAGCGCTCAGGGCGTGACCTTTGAAGCCGGTATTACCGAGATTGGGCCAGACGAGGCTGAAATGAAACGCGCTTTGATGAGCCGCTGCATCACCAAAGTGATCACGGTAGATGCCAGCAAGTGGGGCAAGGTCGCGCCTTATACCTATGCGGCTGCGCGTGATATTGCCCGTATCATCACCACACCCGGCGTACCCGAAGCCGAAGCCTTACCTTTCCGGCAAGCGGGTATCATCATCGAAACGGTCAACGAATTCTAAGGCTGCGGTTTGCGGGCGATGATGAGCGTGGTGAAGTTAAAAGGCCACGGAAGGATGATATTGAGTATGCCGCCCAGCGTTTCGGCTAAAGCGCTGGTCTGATAATAGCCCTTAGCACGGAAAGGCCCACCTAATCCCCACAGTGTATAAGAATGGCTGGTGGGTATAACCTGTTCCAGCTTGAAACCCACGCTGGTTACATTCTGGCTGAGGGCTTCGCGGGTGTAGGTACTTTCAAAGAACTGATCATCATTTAAAACCGTAATACCTTGCCGCTTCCGTCGCCACGCAACCAGACGATTAACCACATTTGGATAGGGGATTGTCAAGATCATCACCCCGCCCGGTTTTAGGATGCGGAAAGCCTCTGCAAGCGCAGGTCGCATCCCATGTTCAAAGTGTTCTAAGACTCCAAACGAGAGATAGCCATCCAAGGAATTGGTGGCGTGTGGCAGCGCATGAACATCACCGACCAATAAGGGCAGGGATGCGTCGTAAGCATGAGAAGTATGGAGCGCTTGTTCAGCGTAGTCCAGACCGATCAGGTTGTATCCCATCCGGCGCAGAGTAATAACGATGGCACCAAGTCCGCTGCCTGCCTCCAAGATGACACCGTTCTTAGGCAAATTCTCGGCATAAATTCGGAGTGCCTTTTTCGCACGCGGATAGTCCATTTCTTGAAGTTCGCGTTCGACGGATGCCGAGTCCCAAATATTTTCCCACGCTTGGCGGGTGCTATCATAACGGGGGCCGAATTGAACAGGTGAAGTCATATGAGTTGCTTTTGACGATTTAGTTTATGAGAAGATTTAAGTCTACTGATACGAAGCAGGAGTTACCAGACTCGAAGCAATATATTCATAGTTTGTGAGCCACATAAATGAGTTCATAAGCCAGTAAATTCGGTAAGATCAACGGCGCTCGCTCTCCAAATAATCTACTCAGGATATTCTGTACGCCACTTCCGGCGATATGTACACTTTCGACTCGATACCCATTTTGCTCCAGCAAATCGCGCCCGGTTTTAAGCGTATAAAGATAAACATGCGTTTTATCCATGATGCCATAATCTTGATAATTGAACTGACCCAGTAACAAGCGCAGACGCATGCTCCAGTGAGCGATATTAGGTAAGGACACAATCAAGGTTGCATCCGGCTTTAAGAGTTTATGCGCGTCTTGTAAAATGCCTTCCGCTTGCTTCAGATGTTCCAGCACAGCCGCCGCTAATAGCACATCATAGGGTGCACTTGAGGCAGCGACTTCGAGTGCATGGGGTGCATCTAAATCTGCCGTATGCACCTCGGAACACCGTGTAGCGGCAATCGCGGTAGCTGCCGGATCAAACTCTAAACCGGTCACGCGGCAGCCCAGTGCTTGCTCCATATAGCCTGATAGATAACCGGAAGCACAACCTAACTCCAACACTTTTGAGTGATGTGGAATGAGGCGCATGAGAATACTATGCGCGTCTTGTGGATGGGCATTTGCCGGATTAAAAATTTGCTCAAGGTGATATTTGGGTTGGATGTTCATTTGACCTTTAAGGCATCTGGGTCGAGCTGGCGGATGAAGCGCGCTGGAACGCCTGCTACTACTGTATAAGGTGGTACATCTTCCATCACGACCGCACCCGCACCGACGACACTGCATCGTCCCACCCGCACACCTGCTAGGATAGTTGCGCCTGCGCCTATGAATGCGCCACTTTCGATATGTACACTGGCGATACGTGTTGGATAGATATTATGACCCAAGGGGGAATAACCCACATCGTGATGCGTTAGGATTTGGCTATTGAGTGCAATCGTGCATTGATCTTCCAACACAATTGAGTCAACCAAATCTAAGGTCACATTTGGCCCAATATGACATTGTTTACCGATAATCAATTTACCCGCCATGTGATACGTTCCGTGCAGTTGCAAACGACCATGAAAATCAAACTCCGGGCCAATCTGGCTGCCATATGCGCGTAAAATTTGGAGTGCCAGCCACGGTGGGCAGTGCGCTACCGCATGTTCCATCGCTGCCATACCCCAGACCCACACCCGCATGCGTAGCCACAGGATATACACAGGTGACCAGATTTCACGCAATGCAACTCGGATGATGCCGGTCACGATATGCTGCATGGACGTTGATTGTTCAGGCATAGGCTAGAGCGATTGGCGCTCCCCCCGTAATCGCTGTTTAATATCCATTGCTTGTCGCGTAGGCCAGATTAATCCCTGTAAAATCAGTGTGGATATGACCCCATAATATTTACGTGAAAACTTTAACAAGTCCTGGAAGTAGACCTGTGATGCCAACCGTTGCACTTGGCTGGTGCTGGCGTGTTCCTCGTGAATAAGCAGCGCCTCGGCTACAAAGTGTATTTCATAACCGGCATCCAAAATACGCCGGCAAATATCATCCTCGGTGAAGTACAGTTTGAGTGTTTCGTCGAAGCCTTTAAGCCGCCGGATGAGGGCGAGGGGCGACATCATATTTGAGTCAGGAATCACTTCTACCGGACGGGTTGTATCGCGCTGCCAATCCGTGAACCACATGTGTTTGCGACGGTTATCGCGCCACGAACGCAGCACAACACCTAAGAAGGTGTAGCCCAGCAGTAAATCCACATAAGCTGGAATGCGCGAACCTGTATTTTGCAATCCACCATCAGGGAATCGCATCTGGCAGGTGATTGAGCCGACTTTCGGATGCGCCTTTAAATAGGCGATCATCGTTTGCATCGTGTCTTTTTGAAAGACCGTGTCGGGGTTGAGAATCAGCACATAATCACCGGTCGCCTTTTGGATGCCGATGTTATTCCCACCTGTGAACCAGGTGTTGCATCCCGGTTCTACGAGGATGGCTTCCGGCATAACTTGGCGCACCATATCCGCGCTGCCATCTTTAGAAGCGTTATCGACAACAATCGTTTCGACGTTGAGGGCAGCTTTATGGGTTTGTATCGACTTAAGACAGCGCCGCAGGGGTTCGCGCGTGTTGTAATTGACAATAATGATGGATAAATCAGGCATGATAATGGCGAATCACGTCCAGAATGTAATTCACTTCGCCATCGGTCAACGCGGGATACAGTGGCAGCGTCAGCAAGCGTGTCCACTCACGTTCAGTAACCGGCAAAGGTGTCGCATAGGGCTTATACAGCTCATGCAGATGATTGGGGATATAGTGCATACCAGTAGCGACGCGGTGTTCGTGTAACCAGGCCCCTAATTTATCGCGTTCATCAAGCCGGATCACATAATTGTGCTGTGCCGATACCATATCATCACCATGAATGATGGGGCGTTGTATCCAGTCGAGTTCGCGTAAACCTTCGTCATAAAGGTGCGCAATTTCACGGCGGCGAGCATTGGTTTCAGGCAAACGTTTCAACTGTACCAGCGCAATAGCCGAGTTGATGTCGTTGGTGTGATACTTATAACCCAATTCCGCCACGTCATATTCCCATGAATATTGACTCGCATCTTTGTCGCGGCTGCGAATCCATGTGTCTTTGTTGATGCCGACCCAACGTAAACGGCGCAACTTCGCATCCCATTCCTCATTGTCGAGGGTAATCATGCCACCGTCACCCGTTGCCAGATTTTTGACAGGATGAAAACTGAAACAGGTTAAAGGCGCGATGCTGCCAATCGGCTTACCATGATACGACGACCCCGCTGCATGAGCGGCATCTTCGATAACTGTCAGGCTGTGATGGTTGGCAATGTCGTAGATACGATCCAGGTCAGCCGGATAACCGCCATAATGCACGACGATGATGGCGCGTGTTTTAGGGGTGATTTTGCGTTCAATATCATCGGGGTCGAGGTTGAGTGTATTGGCTTGAATATCAGCAAAAACGGGTGTGGCATCGTTATATAAAATGGCATGATTGGTTGAAACGAAGGTCATGGACGTGGTGATGACTTCGCCACCTTCCACACCAGCGACCGCTAAGGCTAAGTGCAAGGCCGCCGTTGCCGAGTTTAAAGACACCGCCATTTTCGCGCCCGTGAATTCGGCGAATTGCTTCTCAAACTCGATTGTTTTTGGCCCTTGTCCCCACCAGCCAGACCGCAAAACTTCCGCAACGCTCTCGACTTCTTCTTCGGTGCTGTAAGGACGAAATACTGGGATAGAGTGGTCAATTTTCTGGATGGGTATTTGGGGAAGCGTCACGTGTTTTAATTCCTATTTCAGCCTAGTTTTAAGGTGACAAATATACCAGTTTCAATAGGTGTTGCCCATATCCAGTTCACCTGTGGCAAGAGGGTACAACACATGAATTTTACGCGACAATTATTCTATTTTGCGTCAACCAACTCTTCTAAACGTTCTACACGCTGGTCGTAGGTGTGATGGGCATAAACATGGTCGCGCGCCCGTTGGGCGATGGCTTCACGTTCGGTATCGTGATCGAGATAGTAGCGCACTTTACGCCGCAAATCGTCAATATCCTTATAGGTAACGATCGTTTCGCCTTCGGTGAACCACTGATGCACTCCGGGTAGATGATCCGCGATCTGGAATACACCCACCGCCGCCGCCTCAAACAGCCGCATATTCCCGCCGTAACGCATGAAGTCGCCGTGTGTATTGACGGTCATTTTGGCAGCGGATAGTACTTCCAACATGTCTTCACCCAATGCGCCACCCCTTGCAAATGGCCGCAGTGAAGCCGGTACATCATGCACACTCCATACGCCCAAATTAAAATCACGTAGGGCTTCGAGCGCCTGAATGCGTTGTCCATAGAGATTGTCAGGAATCAGGGTGCCTACGAA
This sequence comes from Anaerolineae bacterium, assembly GCA_013821665.1. Lineage (GTDB taxonomy): Bacteria > Chloroflexota > Anaerolineae > Aggregatilineales > Phototrophicaceae > CFX2. The sequence goes on along the minus strand of JACDGI010000232.1, from coordinate 1,534 downwards.
CGCAATATCACAAGTGAATGCTTTGCGCTGCTCGTCCGTCAACGTATAAGGGTGATGAAAGGCTGGATCGCAAGCGACGATAGGCATACAGTCCATGCGACGTGATCCCATTTCGAGCCACTGGATGCCGTGATAATAATCATTTACCAGTACAAGATCGTATAAGCGGGCGGCTTTGCGTTCGATAGGACGCGAAAACACAATTGGAGATGTACCCGTTGCATAAATGATTTTGCAGCCGGTTTCAGCTTTGATTTGGGCTAAGGTGCTGGCGGTAATGACGGTGTTGTCGCCGGTCATCCACAGCCAATCGGGGCGAAATGCGCGGGCTTTTTCAATGAGATGCTGGTTGCGGAGGCGGTAATCTGGATTGAACTCTGGCGGTATGCGATAAGAAAGCGCAGTCGCAATCCGCGCGGGTGTCCAGCGATTGGTATACCGTTGAGACTTCAGTTCGCCGCCCCATGCCGGTAGATTGCGGTAAAAAACATCCACGACATGCCCACGTTTGTTGAGCGCTTTTTCCCAGAAGTGTTGGGCAGCACTGGTGGGGAACAAGGGCGGTTTTTGTCCCGGTGGTGTGGCGGCGATAGCGGCCTGCAAAACTTCTGGATGATGCAGCGCAGCAACAAATAAGATACGCATAGTGTTAGGATATTCTAGGGATGGGCATTCGGGTTATCCACCACGAAACCTTCGTTGCTTGCCGCAGTCAGCAAGTCAACATCCCCCGGCAAGAATGTTAGTGGTTCACCAAGTATATTGGTCGCATGAGCCGCACTCGCCAATTGAATTGCATCCAACGTGCGCAGCTTGTGATTGGTAACAAGTGAACGTGCTTGTAATAGAATAGGGCTTTCAAGATTAACGACCAGATATTGTTTTTCGAAATGAACCCAAAAATCAGCCTGAAAAGCAGCAGCATCTTGTGGTGAAATGTATCCCTCACGCTGTCGCCTTGCCAGTAAAGAAAACATCTCTACGGGTGTTAATTCAGAAATCACGATCACTTGATTCAAGGTGGGAAGAAAAAAAGATTTAATCCATCCCGAACCCGTTTCAACCAAATAGCGTTTCGCTAGCGCACTGGTATCTAGGAAATAGGCGGTCAATATTCACCCCGGTCTTCACGGACATGCTGTTCCGAGGGCGCTGCACCGGGAGGCATTGTCCCGATACGTATGCGTTCTTCTTCAGTGAGTTCAACTGCATCTTCCGGTGCTTTCCAGATGGTACTCAATGCACCAGCAGCAGCCAGTTTTGCGCGTAAACGCTCATACTCCGCCCGCCACGCTGCTAATGCAGCATCTTCGTCAACAGGTGTTAGGGGACGTATGATAACCTCAATCTCGACCTGACCAATAGGAATGTCTGGAGGTAGGTTTATCGTGAGCTTGCGGTCTTCATCAATAACCGTTTCGATGGTGATAGGGCTTCCGGGAATACGTTGTGCAACCATGATTTACTCCTCAAAGTTCGCTTACAGGATTATAGCATGGGCATTGGATGTAACTCCTAGAGTGATTAATTACCC
>JACDGI010000231.1 GCA_013821665.1 Anaerolineae bacterium | reverse complement strand
TCATGATCAACCCCGGTGTGCTGTTTATCTGCCAGACGGTGATGGGATTGACGATTCCGGTTATCTGGATTGCAACCATTCGCTTCGAACTACTGCTGGTGCCGATCATTTTTATCGTCCTTTACATCGTCATTGTGCGCTCGTACTCACGACGCTTGAATCCGGTCGTGAACAGCCAGCGTCAAGCCTTCGGTACGCTGAATGCCGGCTTGGAAGAAACGATTTCAGGTATTGAAGTGGTCAAAGCCAGCGCCCAAGAGACCTTCGAGCGCTCGAAGTTTCACAAAAATGCTCGCAACTTCCGTGATTTTTACGCCAAGCAAGGACAGGTGGAAGCCAGTTACCTGCCGACGTTGATCTATGCCTTTGCTCTGGGGTTTGGCTTCCTACATTGTCTGCTGCTGTACCAACAAGGGCGCTTGAGCATCCCGGAAATCATCGCCGTGATGGGCTTGTGGGGCACACTGCGCTTCCCGATCTTCGTCTCCATTTTCTCGTTTTCACTCGTTCAATTGGGTATTGCCAGCGCCAAACGTGTGCTGGAAATTATCAACACCGAGTCGGATATGGATGAGAATGTGGGCGGCTATACCCAACCGATGAAGGGCGATATTGTTTTCGATAACGTCAGCTTCGGTTACGAAGATGGCTCAGTGCTTGAGAATATCTCTTTCCATGTCAAGCAGGGTGAAACCATCGCCATCGTCGGACAAACCGGTTCCGGCAAGAGTACACTCACCGAGCTTATCAATCGTACCTACAGCGCCACCAGCGGACGTATCTTGATTGATGGTGTCGATGTGAACGATTGGAATTTGACGGCTTTACGCTCACAAATCTCCAAGATCGAACAGGATGTGTTCCTGTTCACGCGATCATTGGCGGATAACATCGCTTTCGGTGCGCCCGATACCCCACGCGAAAAGATCGAACAAGCCGCCAAAGAAGCCCAAGCCCACAACTTCATTATGTCATTTCCAGAAGGTTATGAGACCGAAGTCGGTGAACGCGGTGTGACGCTTTCGGGCGGTCAACGGCAGCGTATCGCCCTCGCCCGCGCCTTCCTCAGTAACCCGCGCGTCTTGATTTTGGACGACTCGACCAGCGCCATCGACAGCGCAACCGAGGATGAAATCCAAAAGGCCATTATGCGGGCGCAAGAAGGCCGCACTACACTGCTCATTACCCACCGCTTATCACAAATCCGGTGGGCAGACCACATTCTGCTGCTGGAAGGCGGGAAACTGATCGCGGGTGGCAAGCATGAAGATCTATTGCGTACTTCCGACCAATACCGACGTATTTTTGCCCGTTACGATGCTGCGCTGCCACAGGTGGCAGCCGTAGTCGAGCCATCTGTTTAGTCACATCAAACCGTTCACATCATTCCGGGAGGAATTGTTTCATGGGATTTATTATGGATGGCCTCGATGCCGAGGCTTACGACCGCAGTTACAGTGATACTACACTGGTCAAACGGATCATCGCCTATTTCCGTCCACAGGCTAAACAGATGGCGGTTATATCAGCCGTGATCGTCTTGACCTCGTTGGTCAACACAGCCTTGCCCATCTTTATCTCGAAGGGACTGGACAACCTCAAAACGGATTCGTCAACGGATTCGCTGGTCAAGCTGACAATAGGAATTGTGATACTCGGTGTTCTAGCGTGGATCTTCAACGCCATTCGCCAATGGATGTCGGCAGCAGCCATCGGTAATGTGACGTTGCAACTGCGCGAGGATGCCTTCGACGCGGTGGTCAAGCGTGACCTCTCGTTCTATGACAATTTTTCGTCGGGTAAAGTCGTCAGCCGTGTAACTTCGGATACACAGGCCTTCTCACAAGTAGTAGCTTTAGTGACCGACCTCGCCAGCCAAATCTTGCTGGTGATTTTGCTCATCGGCTATTTGTTTGTGGTCAACGTCCAACTGACGTTAATTACGCTGGCACTCGCCCCCTTTATTGTGATTACCGCACTGGCCTTCCGTAAGATCGCCCGTGAAACCGTCACCCAATCGCGGCGGGTGAACGCGGTGGTTGGCTCACACATTCAAGAGACCATTAGCGGTATTAGTATCGCCAAAGCCTTCCGTCAAGAAAAAACGATTTACGGCGAATTTCTTGATGTGAATGCACAGTCCTATCGCGTAAACCTGCGCAGCGGATATACCTTCAGCAGCATCTTCCCGATTTTGAACCTGTTGGCGGGTGTCGGCACGGCGGCCTTAGTGTATTTCGGCGGCGTGAAGGCACAGCAAGGTACACTTTCACCGGGCGAATGGTATTTATTCATCCAAGGGTTGGCGCTGTTCTGGTTCCCGCTGACGAGTATCGCGTCCTTCTGGAGCCAGTTCCAGCAGGGTTTAGCGGCGGGCGAACGTGTCTTCGGCCTGATTGATGCCGAGTCGAAAGTCGTGCAGACCGACAATAAACCGATCAGCAATGTCAAAGGCGAAATCCGATTCGATCATGTCAACTTCCGTTATACCGATGATGTGCCGGTACTCAAAGACTTTTCACTGACGATTAAAGCGGGTGAGACATTAGCGCTGGTCGGGCATACCGGTTCCGGTAAGTCGAGCATCGGCAAGTTGATCGCTCGTTTCTACGAGTTTCAAGAGGGCAAAATCCTCATCGATGGGCAGGATATTCGTACCTTGGATCTCAGCAGCTATCGTTCGCAATTAGGCGTGGTGACGCAAACGCCTTTCCTCTTCGATGGCACGATTATGGATAACATCCGTTATGGCAAGTCGGATGCCAGCGATGCCGAAATACAACGCGCGGCAGAACTCGTTGGTCAGGGTGACTGGATTCGAACACTGCCCAATGGCTTACAAACGCAGGTCGGCGAACGCGGCGGCAGCCTGTCGATGGGTCAGCGGCAGTTGGTATCGTTGGCACGGGTGCTGCTGCAAAATCCGTCGATCTTCATTTTGGATGAGGCGACTGCCAGCATTGATCCACTGACCGAAACGCTCATTCAGGAAGGGTTGGACATCGTTCTGGATAACCGTACATCAGTAGTCATCGCCCACCGTCTATCGACGATTAAGAACGCCGACCGCATTATCGTCCTGCGCGAAGGCGAGATCATCGAAGAAGGCAACCACGATGATCTGCTGAAGCAAGGTGGTCATTACGCCGAACTCTACAACACCTACTTCCGTCATCAATCGCTGGAATACATCGAGAATGCGAAAACGGTTCTCAAACCAGCGTAATCATTTTTGCGTATAGAGCTACAAAAAGAGCCAGTGCAACCCAGCATGGCTCTTTTTAGTTGGCTGATAAGTGAATGCTTTATATCGAAAGCAGTTTACGTAAGCAGACCGTCTTAGAAAGGTATATCCCGATGACCATTCGAGCGATTGTTTTTGATATTGGCGGTGTACTGGAAATCACACCGCGCATCGGTGTAACGGAAAAGTGGGAAGCGATCTTTCATCTGCAAGCGGGCGAACTGGATAAGCGCCTATACGAAGTCTGGAAAGGTGGCAGCATCGGCACAATCACCGAGGCTGATGTTCATCAGCAAATTGGTGATATTTTGAGCATCAAGGCGGCACAAGTGAACGCTTTTATGGACGACACATGGAAGGAATATCTCGGCACATTGGATGTTGAGCTTGCCAATTACTTTACAAAGCTGCATCAAACCTACATCACCGCCATTATCAGCAATAGTTTTGTTGGCGCACGAGAAAAGGAAATCGCCACTTATCACTTCGACAAGATGACCGAACTCATCATTTATTCGCATGAAGTTGGCATCCAGAAACCCGATCCGCGCATCTTCGAATTGGCGTGTGAACGGCTGGAGATCAAGCCTGAAGAAATGATCTTTGTGGATGATGTCGAAGAAAATATCGCAGCCGCACAACAACTAGGCATTCACGGCATCCTTCATCAGAATACGGCTCAGACGATTGCGGAAATCGAAGCCGCCATTGGTGATAAAATTTCCACATGTTAGCCCTCAGCACGGCAATCCAATCAGCGCTATAGTTTAATGATTGTCAATTGAACTGACGACGTGAAAAATGCCAAAACGTTTATTGAGCGTGCTCGCCTGTGGATATATCTTGATGTTTTATTCCGAGCATGTCTTTTGGGCGCACGTTCGTCCAGAGGATACACTGCTCGGCTACATCGAAACGTGGCTGCTATACTCGCTGTTGGCTTTTGTGTTCCTCGCCATCATCGGGCATTTTCGTGTGCGAACCATCTGGGCACTCTTTTTGGCAGGCGCTGTTTTCGGCTGGCTGACGGAAGGAGTCATCGTACAAACCACCTATGACAGTCTGCCGCTGTCGATCTCCTTTACGGCCTTATCATGGCACGCGCTGTTAAGTGTGTGGATTGGCTGGTATGCCGTTCGCAAGGCTATACAGACAAGCATCGGTTCGACACTCAAAATGGCCGTGATTATCGGCATATTCTACGGATTATGGGCGATTGCGTGGTGGAGCGAACCTGATCAAACGATTGCCACACCCACCGAATTCGCACTTTACACGGAGATTACGACCCTACTCCTAATTGCTTCCTACTGGCTATTTGACCGGAATATCACAGACTTCCAAGTCGGACGTAGAACTAAGATCATCGCTGCCGTTTTGTTGCTCGTGTATTTTGGTGTTGTCACCATTCCGGCAGCGCCGATTGCGATTATCGTCCTGCCTATGCTGCTTTTGATAGCATATGGTGCCCTGCGGCGTAATGCACAGCATGAGAACCAGCCCTCGCTTCTTGCTGATACAACTCCAGCACGCTTCAAGAATTATCTTGCCCTGCTCGCCATGCCTCTAACTGCGCTAGTTATTTACACATTTGCTTACAGCCAACAATTCGAATGGCATGTGAATCGGCTGGTTTATCTGGTGACAATGCCCCTCGGATTTCTATTGTTAGCCGTGAGTCTGGTTAAAGTGTGGCGCAATGAACTACGAATGCTAAAAGGAGTATCCAATGAAATTAGCTGACCTATCGCCAGAAACATTGGAGAAAATCAAAAACATTGAGTACGACCGGAACATTGATAAGCATGATGGCCCTTATGATTGGGCATGGAGTATTGAAGATAATTCAGTCGAGTTCATAAATATGGATGGATTCGAGGTTCTTCTGCCTATCGAGAAAAATCACTATCCCAATATAAAAACTTTACGGGTCATTCCGAGTGCAGACGGACGTATGCTTACGATTTTCTTTACTGATTCTACAAAGGCTTTTGCATTTGAAGATGCTGGTTTAGGCTTCCTCGCTATCTGCGAAAAAATACCTCATGAGAACTTTTTCGTAGCCACCGTTTATCACGAATGGTTTGTCATCGACAATCCGTTGTTCAACGAGGGCTAAGCAACCAGCAGCCGAATGAACACAATCTTTCAGACATCTTCATCAATTCTGAACATCCTCTTGTTAGATTAGAGTCGGGTTTTCTGAGCCGCTGTACAAAAATAGTTAACAGACGTTTCAGAGTATTCAATTCAAAAAATTAAAAGGATAGTAGCCCATGAAAACCATCCTGATCGTTGATGATAAAGCCAGCGCACAAAGGCTGATTGCCGATTACCTGACCGCCAACGGCTTCCGCACCGTCACTGCCAACAATGGGCGCGAGGCGCTGTATGTGGCGCGGCATGAGAAGCCCGATTTGGTGCTGCTGGACATTATGATGCCAGAGATGGATGGCTACGAGTTCTTACGACACTTCCGCAAAGAGCGTAACACACCGGTGATTATGCTCACCGCCAAAATGGAAGAAAGTGATAAGGTCATCGGGCTGGAACTCGGCGCGGATGATTATGTGACCAAACCATTTGGCATGGCGGAATTAGTGGCGCGTGTGCGAGCAGTACTAAGGCGCGTGTATGAAGAAGCACCAGCGGCGGATGTACTGCGAGCCGGTGATGTGGTACTGGACAAGAAAACACATATGGTGACGCTTGAGAACCGCAAAGTCGAGCTCACCCCATCCGAGTTTGATTTGCTGGGGATACTCATGGCCGAGCCGGGGCAAGTATTTTCGCGCGGTGATTTGCTCGACAAGCTCAAGGGTAACGCCTTCGAAAATGTGGAGCGAACCGTCGATGTCCACATCCGCAACTTACGCGCCAAGCTGGAGCCTGATCCCGCCAATCCCAAATACGTCCTCACCGTGTTTGGTGTAGGCTATCGCTTTAACCCTGAGGTCGATGAGGTAGCATGATTATTCGTTCGCTCACCTTCAAATGGATGGCTATTTTATTGGTGACCAGTTTGGTCGGTGTGGCACTGGTGGGCTTGTTTGCCTACCGAACAACCGTCAGCGGCTACGACAAATTACGTGTCGATCAAGCTCGAACCACCTTCGTGAGTGATGTCACCACTTATTATGAAGCGCATAAAAGTTGGGATGGTGTCCAGCCGTGGTTACGCAGCAACCACACCGGTAACGGGCCGCAGTTGTTTGCATTGGCTGATACACAGGGGAGTATTGTCGCCGGATTCGGGCCATTTCATGATACCGACCACATGACAACCGAGCAGATCGAGCAAGGAACGGCCATCATTATCAATGGTGAACGCGTAGGCACAGCTTTACTAGCGACCCCGCCGCCAAACCTTGATCCGCGCGAGCAAAGTTATATCAATAATACGAATCAAGCCTTACTCATCGGTGCGATTGGCGCAGGATCAATGGCGCTGCTGATTGGCATTCTGCTATCACGGCAGTTTTTGCGCCCCCTAACGGAACTGACGAGCGCCATCCGTGCCATGAAACAGGGCGATTTGAACCAGCAGGTGCAAGTACGGACGCGTGATGAACTGGGTGATCTGGCACTGACCTTTAACCAGATGAGCGCCCAAATCCACAGGGTAAACCAGCAGCGGCAGCAAATGACAGCGGATATTGCCCATGATTTGCGAACGCCCTTGATGGTCATTACCGGTTACTTGGAAGCGCTGCGCGATGGCACTTTGGCCCCCACCCCCGAACGCTTCGAGGCCATGAATGTCGAGGCGCTGCAACTCAAGCGTCTGGTCGAAGATTTACGCACCTTATCGCTGGCAGATGCAGGCGAATTAAAGCTGGTTTACCAATCCGTTCAAGCGGGTGATCTACTGGCGCAGGTCAAAAAGTCATTTGAACCATTAGCCGATGAACATAAAGTCGCGCTCAAAGTGGATGTTCAGCAAGGGCTGCCCAATTTACGCATCGACCCCGAACGTATGATACAGGTTATCGCCAATCTGGTGACGAATGCCCTGCGTTACACACCCGTTGGCGGAACGGTCACGCTGCAAGCACGCCAAAATAAAGACAACATCCAACTGGCGATCAATGACACCGGTGCGGGTATTCCAGCCGACAAACTGCCCAATATTTTCGAGCGTTTTTACCGCATCGAAGAATCGCGTTACCAGAGTCAGGGCGAGTCGGGTTTGGGGTTGGCGATTGCCAAGTCGATTGTGGAAGCCCATCACGGTACAATTGCCGCCGAAAGCGCGGTCGGTGTGGGCACGTCCATTATTATCACTCTGCAACCCACTACCGCCTAACCAGAACGCCGCAATGAAAAGACCTCGATAGCCATTGACTATACGAGGCCTTTTTGTGCCTAGCACTTATGTGATTACGAACCGCCGAGGCTCTTTTGCAAGCCCTGAATCAGTTCCTCTTTTTGGGCATCCGTCAGACGGGCATCGGGATGCAAAAGCAGATAATCTTTGGGCGGCATGGAACCCGATTTGATTTGGTTCGCCATATTGTTGGCGAGGCTTCGTCGTTGGAAGGCAGGCATACTATCCAAATCGGACAGGTTCATTTCTGCCCGTGCATCATGGACGTGCATAGTATTCAACCACGAAGCGGGCGCAATGGAAGCATACCACGGCCAAGTGGTTTCGTTGCTGTGGCAATCCATACAGGTGTTGTAAACGAGAGTCTTGGTTTGCTCACTATCCCAATTGATCGGTGTTTTGACAGGTGGATTGTCACGCGTAACCGGAACCAGTTGAATGACAGCCAGTACGACAATGGTGATACCGATACCAGTCACCAATGCCAGTCCCGCTTCACGCGGATAATTCGGGAGTACAGGTGAAGCCCAAGCGGTAGTAGGCACTTGTCGCGCTGCGCTTAGGCTGCTAATGCCACCAATCAGACCAATGACGGCGAAGATAGTCATCAACGCGCCGCCGATTGCATAACGTCCAACGATATTGCCTGATCCGCCGCCCGGCCCACCGGGACCACCACCGGGTGGGAAGCCTTCAGGAGCACCGCCACCATTTTGCCTACCGGGGACTCCGCCTTGAGCTTCAGCAGTGCCTTCAGGACGTTGGCCTTGTCCACCATTTTGTCCATTTGGAGCGCCTGTCTGCGGTTCGACTGTCGCTTCAGGTTGTTGACGGATTTGAACGGGCGCACTGACCAAAACAATTCCATTTCCACCGGCGGCGCTGCCCTGTGGCTCACCCGTTGCTTCCGGCTGCTGACCGGATGGTGTATCCTTTTGTCCATTCGGAGCGCCTGATGGTACTTCACCTGTCGCTTCAGGACTCTGTCCCCGTCCATTGGGGCGGTTGCCACCATTTTGACCGGTAGCGGTTTGACCTGCCCCACCGGAACGGTTACCACCGGGGCCACCAAAAGTAGCGGGTGTGCTGGTCGAAACAATGACGACACTTGCCAGCATCGCAACCGTCGCCACAGCGGTCAAAGCACTGCCAGCAACGGTTATACGGGCTGCGGATTTGAGCGCTGATGCGCTTAATGGTGCGCGTGCGGCTGCGATCACCACTGCAATAGTGCTAATAATGGCGGCTAATCCTAGCCACGCGGCGATAAAAGTGACCTGACCCACACCTTGAATGTTGAACAAGTTGCCGACCTGACCCACACCAATCAAGGCTGAGACAATGGCAACGAGCGCAAATAGCAGTAAATAAGCCGGCAGCACCTTGCCGATTTTGCCAATTAAACGCGCGGGTTGCAGCGCCACCGGTATCGTGATGATGAAACCGGCGATGAACAAAACAACTAGCGCGACCAAAGCCACAATTTCAGCGATATTTCGCGCTGAACCGAGTCCGGCTGCGTTTCGATACAAAAAATCAATCGGGCCGCTGATAAATGCTGTGACGAAAAACGTGATGATGGCAAGCATGGTAAACAGCAAGGCGATGGTCAATCGGGATTGGAGTTTTGGCATATCGTTCGCTTTCGAGTTCTCTGAAGATAGAGCGAGACCAGCACAAATTCTACTCATTTTATGAGCATAACAAGTTGCAACTGTATGAGAAAGTTGTGTAGAATTCGAGAAGATTCTATCAAGATACAATTTAATTTTTAGAAGATCAAACCCGCATTCTTGCAGGATACTCAATACTTCGACAGGCAAACAAAAAGCCACTGACCTCAAAGGATGCAGCGGGTTTATAGATAAGCGCAACCTCCGTTAATCGGTAACAGCGTTCGCCACAAAATTCAGATTCAGGATGACCGAGTCGCCCACATTCGCCACAAACGGTACACTTGGAATAGTCAGGTTGAAATCCGCACGTTGGACGGTCACGCTGGCCTGTCCGGTCAATTGATCTTGCGTGTTGAGTGAAGCTGTCACATCAAACGTCACTTCTTTAGTCACACCTGCAATCGTCAAATTGCCCGTCACCTTCAACGTGAGTGCGTCACCAACTTTGACGCTATCCGGCAAGCCGCTGATGCCGGTCGGCTGGAAAACGATGTACTGGTTGGCATCCGCTTCGGATTGCAGAACGAAACGGGCAACTGAATTATCACGGCGCGTGTCGTCAGTGACGAAGGTGCGCGCATTAATACGAAGCTCACCCACCTTTGATTGAGCCGGATCGCTCATATTGACCAGAATGTCGCCCGCGATTTGTGAGGTCGTGCCCACCACCGTCTTATCCGCGCCATTCAACACTTCCTGAATGGTGTAAGTCACCGTTGAGTCGTCCTGTGAGATGCGATAGATCGTCTCGTCGGTGCTGGTGACCTCACTGGTGGCAAGCTCCTGTACGCCGTCTTGAATGGTCTCGCTCGGTGCTGCCACCCCGCGCGTCAGATAGAGAAATGAACCGATGCTAATCACGGCTACGATTGCAGCCAGCACCGTTCCAATTTTAAGCGTTCGCATCATCATTTAGCCCCTTCAACCTCTGTATGTCGATGTTGGCCTTAATGTAGCAAGCAAATATTTAGAAGCTGGTTAGAAGCTGTTCACATTTTCGCTAGTTTGAAACATCTTTTTTGAGGGTTTACGGGCTTATAGGCACCTGATCGAACCTAAAAACCAAGCCAACACCTTCTGAACATTTTCTAAATATGGATCTTCTAACCTGGTGCGGGTAAAGAAATTCAGAGGATAAACATGGCAACATCGGAAGCTTCCCGCCTGCCAATTCAGTGGAAAATAGTAACTGCTCAGGTAGGGAAAAAGTACCGAAAAAGATAAAAACAAGCTAGAGTCATGGGTATGAAAGAAACCAACGAGCGGTTAAGCATTGAACAACTACAAGGGCTGGAAAA
>JACDGI010001000.1 GCA_013821665.1 Anaerolineae bacterium | reverse complement strand
CGGAAACGCCTCAAGCCAATCCGGTTGAGGCGCAACAATCGGCAGCATAAGCATCAATTAGCCTGTTCTAAGAGTCATCTCCTTTTCAAAAAAACGTGAATGAGCCGTTCGCGTTTTTTTGTTTAAATTGTGTTTACAAAGACACAATATCCTTAATTGGAAATGGTCAATGGAATACGATTGCGAGGGGGCGATGAGCATGATAATTGGCAGGGTCGGTGTACAGAACGGCTGTGTCTCCACTGAAGGTGATGATCTTTATTATGAAGTGCGCGGCGAAGGCGAACCACTGCTGATGATTTCGGGCGGGGGAGGAGATGCGGGTTTCTTCTCATTGGTGGCCGAAATATTAGCGGACGAATATAAGGTCATAACCTATGATCGTCGTGGAAATTCACGCAGTACACGGAATGAGCCACAGAACTTTGAAATTAGCCAGCAAAGCCGCGATGCCGTAGCGGTGATCAAAGCAGCCGGTGAAGAATCGGCCTTTGTGTTCGGCAACAGCGGTGGGGCAGTGATTGCCTTAGACATGGCGAAGACTCAACCACAAGCTGTACGTGCAGTCATTGCTCATGAGCCACCCGTTACGCCAATACATCCTGACTATAAAACATGGCAGCGTTTTTTCGCCGCCATTTACTGGATTGGCAATACCTTTGGCGCAAATGTGGCGATGTTGGGCTTTGCACTGCCAACTGGAATTCCACGCAGCGCTTATCTCAGTGTGCCCAAAGAGACGGCTGAACGGATGGGCAAAAACCATGATTTCTTTGTCAAACATGAGATGCTGCCGTTTTCCAATTACCATCCCGATTTGGAATCGATACGCCGGAATGATGTCAAGGTATTCATTGCGGCTGGCAAAATGACCTTGGACAAACAGAAATTTTATGGGCAAACAGCTCCAATCATGGCGAAGGCTCTGGGCTGTGAGATGGTGGTTTTCCCCGGCAACCATTTGTCGTATATGGAAATACCGCAAGAATGGGCAGCCATATTACGTGGTGTTCTCCAACGGGCTTATTAATCGAGATAACGAGGATATGATGACAACGTTAACTTTAGAACAAACGACAGGTTCGGTTACTTCGGCTGATGGAACCATTATCGGTTATCGCCAACTTGGCAGCGGGCCGGGACTTATTCTGGTACATGGCGGTATGCAGGCTTCACAGAATTTTGTGAAATTGGCAGAAGCATTAGCGGACACCTTCACGGTGTATGTGGTTGATCGTCGTGGGCGTGGTATGAGCGGGACCTATGGCGACCATTATACCTTATCCAAAGATGTTGAGGATATTCAGGCGCTTGTTACCAAGACGGGCGCACATGCTATCTTCGGCTTGAGTTCGGGGGCTGTTATAACCTTGCAATCCGCTTTGATGACTCCGGCACTCCAAAAGGTCGCGCTCTATGAGCCGCCCCTTCCAGCCGATGAGAAAGATGCACCTGATAAATGGGTTCCACAATTTGAGCGGGATATCGCACGCGGCGATGTGGCAGCAGCGATGGTGAGTGTGTTGAAAGGGACAGATGATTCACCAATGCGGCTTATACCCAGATTTGTTCTGGTGCCGATGCTCAAGATGGGAATTGATGGCGATGTGGAAGAAACGAAAGCCGGAGATGTGCCGATTAAGACGCTGATTCCGACGATGCATTATGATGCACAGATCATTAAGGAACTGCGGGGAAAACTGGATCGCTATAAAGACGTGCAAGCGGATGTCTTGTTGCTCGGTGGAAATAAAAGCCGTTCCTTTTTGAAGACCGCGCTGGATCGCCTGAGCCAGATTTTGCCACATGCTAAACGAGTCGAGTTTGCAGGTGTTGGACATCTGGCGGCGGATAATGGTGGTAAGCCGGAAATGGTCGCCGCGGAACTCAAACGGTTTTTTTGCTAACGCTTGACACCATTTTAGCGAAGCAATATCGGATAGCCCTGTTATTTGGACATAGATAACAGGGCTATTTTATTTCTTCAACTGTTTAAATTGAGTTTAAATAAGCTGGTTAATCTTATGGACGATCCATCACGTATCAGGGAGGAAATTGGACATCCATGAATGAGTTAGCGCCTATCGAGGTTTTGATTGTTGGGGCAGGGCCAGTCGGATTGACTCTTGCTATTGATCTGGCGAGTCGCGGGATTGCCATCCGCGTTATTGATAAAGCGACGACCTTTGCTATTGGTACC
>JACDGI010000230.1 GCA_013821665.1 Anaerolineae bacterium | reverse complement strand
GCATAGGCCCAACCGTCGAGCGTAGCCCGCAGGAATCGCGTCACAAGGTCGGGGTTAGAAGTGATATAGTCATCGGCAGCATAAATAGTCGTCGAATAAAAATGCACGCCATAATCATCAGGATAAATGATATTGACGGGATGTCCGGCTTGGCGTGCCGCAAGCACACTACTCGTTATAAGACCGCTTGCCACATCGACCACGCCCGTATAAAGCCCTGTAGCGTCTCCCGTACTGACCAGAGTAATTTTGTCAGGGCTAATTTGAGCTTTCGCCAGCATCGCTTTGAGACGTGGAAGCAAGCGCGCACTCACCAAAACTTTTTTGCCCACGAAATCTTGCAATCGGACGATGCCGGAGTTGGCTAAGCTGTAGAAAACAATGGGGTCACGTCGCAAAATAATTGCCAGAGCATGTAAAGGTTTGTCCGCCGCGCGTTCCGAAATGAGTGTACTCGCTCCCATAACGCCGAATTGAGCGGTACTATCCAAAATTGGGGATACAAGGTCGGTATTAGCTCCCGCTGTAATAAAACTGACATCCAATCCTTCACGGGCATAATAACCATTCTGAACTGCCGCGTAGAAACCACCATATACAGCTTGATGCGCCGATCCTAATTGCACTTTGATGGGTATCAAAGAGGCTGTCTGCGTAGCAGGGGCACAAGCGGATATAATAAGTGGCAAAAATGTAATTATTTTTCTCAGAAAATGTGCTTTCATAACCCTCATATTAGAGCCTAAATGGATGTTTTCTCTTTTCGATAGGGTC
The DNA here is from genome assembly GCA_013821665.1 of Anaerolineae bacterium. GTDB lineage: Bacteria > Chloroflexota > Anaerolineae > Aggregatilineales > Phototrophicaceae > CFX2. Next base: position 9,802 of record JACDGI010000230.1, on the reverse strand, counting down.
ACCTATTAACCCGCTGATGTTGATAAGTTCAAAACTTTTCAATTTAGAAATTTAATATCAAAAAATAATTATACTCGACCCGTTTTTTGAAATTATATTTAAACCATTACAGGGTCATAGTTTGTATATAATTAACGATTGCTATCTTGGGAGAAAATGAGTGACCAATGGGTTTCACAAGTAAAATTTTATTTAGTACAGTCTATACTTACTCACTGTTATTACCATTTACCTAAAGTATAGGTTCTAACCGAATTTCTTGTCAATTAACGATTGGACTACAAGGAGCTTTGGGTGTCCGAACAAAGAGAAAAAGGCTGCACAATTTCAAGCAGCAAAATGCTTATAGAGTGGGAATTAGCGGGGATAAAGGTTGCGATTTGCGTTCGATGGATGAGAAGCGCCGGATAGCTTGTACGATTTCAGATTTGTTCTTCATGCCAGAAAATAAGGTATCGTATCATAATTCTGATATTTTATTGCTCTCAACTTCGCCTGATTGGTATTTGAAGTCACTATTGCTCTGTCTCGTAAATAAATCGGTAATCTCTAAACCTGAAATCCCGCGCATATCTTGTATTTTTGTAGGAAACGGCCTGTGACCCTTCCGCCGCATTTGATTACCAAGTAATTTATGAGATGCACACTGTGGTCTTTTACATATTAAAATGGTAATCAATAGTCAAGAATTTATTCTCCCAGCAAGCGAATTCTCGTAGGGATGAGGCCTGCCTCATCCATTGACCTTTTACTTCATCTCATAACTTGAATGGTATTTACCCACAAATACATGGCCTTGTTGTAGGTGCGGGATTCTTCCCGCTCGTTGCACTACTATTTTTTAGGTTTACTTTCGGTTAACCCGCCAAACTGTTCTCCAACCATCCACCAACTATTTTAACAATTCCCCTCCCTCCGAAGGGTTAACGCCGGTCTCGCTTAAGAGTTACAAAATGTTCTTCCAAAATGTAACCCACTCCCCCACCACATCGGTTATGATGTCTATAAGGTTGGTAGGGGCGGACGGTTGTCCGCCCATTTTCGCCCTCGCACACCTTAACATTCACATTGGCGCACAAGCTGCACAAAAATCAATGCCGCCTGTGCTGCTTGTTCCGCATTTTGTGCCGGTTGTGCTTTTCAATGCGCTTTAGCCCGCTCACCTTAACATCCTTCAATGGTTGTAAATGTTACAAAAATGGGCTTGTCGCAACAGCAACAACAGCATCATTAAAGCCAACATCTTCGCCCAGTTGGCATTGGAATGCCGCCGCCGCCGCCACTGCCGCCAATATCACTGTTCTCTGGTTTGAACTGACGACTGACAACTGGTGACTGCTCCGACACTGACAGCATTGACGACTATGACGACATTACCGACATAAAATGCACAGTGAAAATAACTATGAAGTGTCCCTTTAGAAGCTTGTCGTACAACCTTTACCCGTTGCAGCGTGGCAGCGTCACAACAAAAGTCGTCCCTTCGTCCAGCTTACTTTCGACCTTGATTGTACCGCCGCACATCTCAATACAGGTTCTCATCATCGTCAGGCCCAGCCCTAAGCCACTAAACTCATTAACGTTACTGGCACGGTAAAATTGGGTGAAAATCTTGTCGAGTTCATCCGCCGGTATGCCGATCCCTTCATCACTCACGAAGAAGTTAATGGCTTGCTCGGTCACATCAAGATTGACCTGAACATCGCCACCTTCCGGTGAATATTTAAGGGCGTTACCCACAAGGTTAGACAATATGTATCGGACGAGTCTCCGGTCAACTTGAACGTTGTCCATCTCGCCTGTGCAAGTCAAAATCACCTCACGCCCCTTCCAACCGCGTTTGATTTGATCGATGATTTTCCGACAAAACACTTCGAGGTGAAACGGTGCCGAGGATTCGCCACCTTGCGGCCCGTGAATTTGGCTCAGCAGTAGGAGGTCGTCCAACAAATCAACCATGTGGTTGAGATGAACATTCATTTGCTCCAAGCGTTGTGTAATCGATTCCTGTGATAAAGAGCCAAGATGATTCTTCAAGATGTCGTTCTGTAAACGAATACCTGTAATCGGGGTTCCAAAATCATGTGCAATCAGGGCCGTAAATTTTTCCTTCACCGCCAGCAGCTCTTGCGATTTTTTGAGATCACCTTGAAGTCTGTCTATTTCCACTGCCTGCGTGGCGGCTTGCTGGCAGACACTTAAATCCTTCAACATCACATAACTTGCCAGTGTGGTCTTCATAATTGACAATTGAACGCTGCGGCCATCCATGTCGATTACCGCGCCATCCTGCAAAGGACGATCCCACGGCTTGTTAACCAAATTCACCCGACTATCCCCCAATAACTTCTCCGCCTCTGCATTCATATCGTAGATCTCGCCGTATGGATCAATCACAACGGATGGCACATATTCAGATAAAATAACCGCTGGCACAACTACCCCCTCGCGATTCCGGAAACCGCATAAACAGTATCCAGAATTTCATTAATCGAAGCTTCCTTAGACAAAATCACCTCAACTTCAGTATGAAGTGCTTCTTGTAATAATGTTTCATCACTAAAAGCGCTGAGTACAATAATTTTTATCTTTGGGTTGCTGTGATGTAGCATTCGGCTTGCAGTCAAACCATCCATTTTTGGCATCGCAACATCCATCAAAACGATATCCGGCTCAAGGATGTGGCACAAATCAACAGCCTCTAATCCGTCGCAGGCGTTTCCGATGACCAAAAAATCATCGACACAATTCAGAACTTGCCCTAGTCCTTGGCGTACCATCGCGTGGTCGTCTACGATCAGAATGCGTATCATAATCTGGGTTCCTGTTTTCTTAGAACCATGATAAGCGCAGGTGATCTTCAAAGCCGCCATGCATTCGGAGAGTGTTTTAGCTATACGTATGGATTGGACAGGTGGACTGGTCGAGTGACTAGGTCGATTGGCGAGGTATAAGAAGTTATTCGACTAATTTATGCTGGATAGCCAGGGCAACTGCTTCCGCACGGGTCGCGATTCCCAGCTTTGAAAGAATGTTACTGACGTGAAATTTAATGGTCGATTCACTCAATGTCAGGTTCGCCGCAATCTGACGATTAGAGAAGCCGCGAACCACCAATCGCAGGACATCGCGTTCGCGCTCGCTAAGGTGATACTGCCGCGTAGCCGGATTATCAGCCACCCGCAGTACAGCCTGCATAATCTCAGGTGTGATGGTCGTCTTACCGGCATAGGCATCGCGGATGGTATTCACCAGCTCATCAGCCGTACAATCTTTGAGTAAATAGGCGACAATACCAGCTTTTAAGGCCGCATAAATCAATTGGTCTTCATTGAAACTGGTTAGAGCAATCACACGAATTTTGGGATAAGCCTGAACAATCGCTCTGGTGGCTGCCACACCATCCATCTCCGGCATCACCAAGTCCATCAACACTACATCAGGCTGCAAGCTGCCGCACAGCGTAACCGCCTCATGACCGTTAGCAGCCTCCCCAACTAATTCAATATCGGGATACGATTTAAGAAACATCATCAAACCGTTGCGTACCATCGTATGGTTATCAGCGATCAGTACACGTATTATTTCAGACATCTAACCCATCCATTCAACGGTCAAAGTCGTCTTGATGCCGGGTAAGCTTTCGATATGAAAGAGTGCGTTGATTTTCTCAGCTCGTTCACGCATGATTTTTAAACCAAGTGAACCGGACTTCGTCTGTTCCACTATAAATCCGCGTCCGTTGTCGCTCACCATCAATGTTACTACCATATCATGAAATGTCAGAGTGATACTGACCTGTGTGGCACGCGCATGTTTACTAATATTATTCAAGGCTTCTTGCGCGATCCGGTAAAGTGCCACCTTCACTTCTTGTGGCAGCGTCATTTCCCCCGTAATCACTAATGTGGGGATAATACCGGTTTGTCCTGTGAAAGCCTCTGAAAGTTGTGTGACCAGCCGCGCCAAACTCACACCTTCCAAGGCCTCTGGACGTAACTCCATCAGCAGCAAACGCATTTCAGCCAATGCGCCACGCGTCAGGTAGTGCATCTGGTTTAGCCCCCGCCGCGCTTGTTCGGGATCATTTTCCCATTGGCGTGGCAGCATTTCGGCAATCATATTGGCAGAAAACAACGTTTGTGTAACGGCATCATGCAGATCGCGTGCCAACCGCTGCCGATCTTCTAAAACAGCTAAGGCTTGCCCTTGCTGATAGAGTTTGGCGTTGGTAATCGCGATAGCCGTTTGATGTGCGAATGCTTGTAAGCCACTCAGCATCGAAGGATTGAAAGAGTTGGGCATGGCATTATCCCATGTCAAAAATCCAATCACTTGTTCACCCTGTTTAATGGGGATACAAACGTGACAGCGTATCCAACGGCTGGCCGGTACATCAATCCAATTGGCATTATCCTTCACATCCGGAATAATCAATGGTTGCCCGGTCTTGTAAACCCAGAGCAAATTGGGAGCGTTTTCAAGACGGAATTGAAAATTTTCGGTGGCCTTCTCCCAACCCGGAATGTTACTTTTGCTCACGCGAACAACCCGTGCCACATCCGATTCGATTAGGAAAATAGACCCAATATTACGGGGCGCAACGCGTTCAAGATTGGCTAAGATCCGATCCAATACTTCTTCCAGATCAAGGGTGCTGTTCAAAGCATCAGCGATGTCCAGCAAAGCCTCAGTCATCTTCCGTTGTTCACGCTCGGTCGCCTCGATCTGTTTGCGTTCGGTGATGTCTTGCGCCACGCCATAAAATTGAATGATCCGTTCGTGCTGGCCGTCCCACACCGGATAACGACGGAGGTTCACCCATCGAATCGCACCACTCAAAGTAATAATGCGGTACTCGCTCTGCGTAATCTCGCCCATGAGTGTGCGAGTTGTATCTTCTCGTGCAAGTTGAACATCCTCAGGGTGGTACAGCATAAAAGGCTCACCCCACACACCTTTGGGATAACCAGTAAGGCGGCTGAACGAATCCTCGGTAATCCATTCGATCTTTACGGTTTGGTTCTCATCAACCGTGCAAAGAAAGGCATAATCTGTAATAACTCCGGTGACGATCCGGTAGCGTTCTTCGCTTAGCCGTAACGCTTCCTCGACCTTCTTACGGGCTGTAATCTCCTGTGCCACCCCATAGAAGCGGACAACACGTTTATGTTCGGCATCCCAAATTGGGAAGCGCCGCATATAAATCCAACGCATCTCGCCGCTTTTGGTCAAAACGCGGTATTCCCGTTCTGTGATATGGCCCTCAATGGTTCGTTGAACATCCTTGCGGGCGAGTTGCTCGTACTCAATGCTATAAGCACTGGAGGGTTGTAGCCCATCCCTAACTGAATATCCCGATAAACGTTCGTAAGACTCGCTTGTAATCCATTCGAGTTTTAACGTATTATCCGGTTCGACAGCATACAGAAATGCGTAATCAGATATAACTTCCGTCACAATCCGGTAGCGTTCTTCGCTTTCCTGCAAGGCTTTTCCGACCCGTTCACGCTCTTCAACCTGATTCTGAAGTTGTTTATTAACAGAAACCAGTTCTTGTGTGCGTTCTTCAACCCGTTCGGTGAGATCCTCGGTGAGTTTGCTTATTCGAGCCTCGTTATCGCGACGATCCATCGCATTGACAAAGATTTCGCCGACCACTTGCAGCAAACCGACAATTTCAGCTTGGATGCCTTGGGGCTTACTCCACGTTGTGGAGATGAAACCCATTACTTTTCCCTGTCGTAAGATAGGCACAACCACAATCGCACATGCATTCAAATTAGCCAAAAATTGTCGAAAAGGATCGCTTTCTGGCAAATCATAGCGGTTGCTAATCTTGACGGCCTCACCCGTGTTTAAGTAAGACGTATAGAAGCCTAACTCCGGGATTGGTACCCGATCTGTTAAAACCCTATCTTGCTCAAATGGAGGCCAAACGTAGAGTGGTTTATAGTACGCTAATTCGCCATCCAGTTGGTTGATTGAGGAACGAATGCTGCCGAGGAATCCCGCAATCTGCCGGAGCGCATCCGTAATAGCTTCATCCATCTGCTCGACCGGCTGATTAATGAAGCGGGTTGCCAGATTAATGAGAAGTTGTTGGAATGCATTCTCAAACTTTAAGTGTTCTTGAGTGCCAGTAGCCATAGAGTGATCCCGTGAAATAACTCAAATAATAGATTAAGTAACATCAATTATGGATACGGTTTGTGCAGCAAATGTTCAAAATGGAATCAATATTGCAATTGTTATTGTCGAATTCACAAAGATAGATTGTAGAACTTCTTTTATCGCCCTGCGACAGACTCGCGGATGGATAATGTCGATTGAATTTCGGGCAAGGTAAAGGGTTCGCCTTTTATGAGTGAAATCAAGGCCTGAGCAGCGATTTCGCCAATTTCAAGCGACTGACGTGCAACCGAAGTTAAGGGCGGAATCATGTATGCCGAGTAACCAAGATCATCGAAGCCGACAATCGAAACATCTTCAGGCACACGCAGCCCATGACGATGCAAGGTTAATCGCGCACCATAGGCCATTTGATCGTTAGCGGCGAAAATGGCGCTGAAAACTCGCCCACGCATCAAGAGCATTTCGACAGCCATCGCCCCTGATGATTCCAGAAAATCACCCTCGATAATTAATTCGGGATCGGGTTCGATATGCGCGTCTTTGAGGGCTTGCAAGTAGCCATTACGGCGCTCGATGGCATCATTGTGAGACAACAAACCGGTGATATGGACGATGCGTTGATGCCGCGCACGAATCAAGTACTGCGTGGCATCATAGGCGGCTTGGAAATCGTCAAAGCGCAGGCACTGTCCGCTTAGGGCGGCAATATCACGACCGATGATGATCAATGGAACTTGACTGGCGATTTCGATCAAAACTTCTTCGGGTGCAATTCCGCCCAATATCACGAGGCCATCAATCTGGCGGGCAAACAAGGTCTGAAGCGCGTTAATCTCACGATCAGCCTGCCAGCTACCATCCGCGAAAATGGACGAGTAGTGACTGCCGTTAATGCCGCGCAAAATCCCATGCAGGATGACATCATACAAATGGCTACCAAGGTTTTGGGTCAGCACACCAATCGTTCGCGTCTGTCCGCCAGCTAAGGCTTGAGCAAAAAGATTCGGTTTGTAATTGAGGTCGGATATAGCTTTCAAGACGGCCTGACGTGTTTCCTCTGCTACGGGAGCCGTTTGATTGAGAACCCGCGATACCGTGCTAATGGAAACACCAGATCGCTTGGCAATATCCCCAATCGTTGTTCGTTTAGCAATATCCATTCACGTCTCCGTTTGCTGATGGATGATCTGAAAGCGCTTTCACAGTTGTTGCTCACTGCCGCCTAATCTAGACCTTCATCAAACCATCAGAACTACAAGTTAATTAAGAACTAAGCACGCATTTTACCCAAGATACACGACTATAACGGATGATTACCATAATGTATTGGTCAAAACCCTATAGATTACTTGAAACTGTTTTATTTTGAAGCTCTATTGACAGTTTATCAGATTGTTGTATCATAGCGCGAAAGCGTTTTCATTAAAATCCTGCAAAAATGGCCTATAATCATGGTAACGCTTTCATAACAAGCCAAGAGGCGTGTAAAAATTCTTTCTAATCGATTCTGCTCGTGCCGAAAAGTTTTATTTCAACAAGGAGGTGGCGCTCAACAATCCCCGAATGCTTCTGTCACAGCACACACCGTACTCACAATAATTATTCGTTCTCCGGCTGTGACATTGTTATGTACTTAGTCCAATCATTGGGAGCAAAGAAATGCGAAAGATCCATTTACCTATAGCTGTTGTTTTAGTCGCTCTGAGCCTTTTACTGGGTGCGAGCGTCCGCGCTCAGGATGCGATTACACTCACCGTTCTCATCCACCAGAATCCCCCACTCGTTGACTTCATGAATGACTTCAACACCAAGTTCCAAGAAAAAAATCCGAACATTACGGTTGATATGGCTGTCGTGAACAACAACGACCTTAGCACCACCACTCAAACCCGTTTGAGCGCCAATGACCTTGATGTCATCGACACCTTCGGTTTTGCCAACGCCGTTCAACCCTACATGAAGAACGTCACGCCTCCCAACTGGCAAGCATTGATTGATGCGGGTCTGTTGATGGATTTGACCGACCAACCGTTCGTCAAGAATTATGATCCGAACGTCATTAAAGACTCCGGCACCTACGATGGCAAGGTCTATGAAATCAACCTTGGGCGCGTCGTTTACAGCGGTATCTTCTACAACAAGGACATGTTTGCTGCCAACAACATCGCCGTGCCGACCACTTGGAAAGAACTGGTTGCGGCTTGCGATACTTTGAAAGCTGCCAGCATCCCCTGTATGACCGCTGGTGGTAAAGATGGTTGGCCGATTTTCGTTGGTGCTTACGGCCTCTTGGGTTCCGAATTCCCTGACCAAGCCGCTTATGCTGAAGGTCTGTGGACGGGCAAGATCAAGTACAACGACGAGAAGTCGCTCGACATGTGGTCGAAGATGCAAATCTATGCCAGCACCATGATGGAAGAGGGCGCAAGTGGTATCGCCAACGACGCAGCACCCGGACGTTTTGCTTCCGGCGCAGTTGGCATGTTACCCGGTGGCATCTGGATGGCTCCTGCCATTGATGCCGCTCAGCCTGAATTCAAGTGGGGCTACATTCCATTCCCCGGCAGCGACAATGCTGACGACAACAAGGCTTGGTTCGGCAAGTACGATCAAGGTTGGTCAATTGCCACCAACACACCGCACAAAGAAGCTGCCTTGGAATATGTGTCCGAATTCTCTGATCCCGCAAACTACGAAGCCTTTGCCAACGCACTGGGCTTCATCCCCACCCAACCGACTGCCAAATTGACCGCGCAAATTGGTCAGGAAATTGCTCCCTATCTGGATAACTTCCATGTGGGTTGGGAACAATACTGGGTCGCTCCTAAAGGTGCAGGTCAGTACGCGACACCCTATGCTTCCTTCTTCAAGCCATTTGGCACCTTTGAGACTGCTCAAGAAGCAGGCGACAAAGCACAGGCCGACCTACAATCTGGATTGGACGCTGCAGGCTAACGACGGTTGAGGGAAAATCCTCACCACCTATCCCCCTCTCCATTTCATGGTAGAGGGGGAATCAAGACATCTTTTTAGGGAGCTTTCGTGGTTTCAAAAGTGTCGTTCCACCAATCCACTTGGGCGGGGGATTGGGGTGAGGTTGCACCAGCCAATATGATTTTGGATACCACTAAGCGGTTGCTTTGCAATGGAGAAGTGACACGATGATCTACCACTTCGGGCGAGGTCGAGCCCGCTGGATTCCGTATTTGCTACTGATACCGGGGCTGTTCTTTTATTTCCTTATCGCTTTGGGGCCATCACTCGCCACCAGTGTGTACTCATTTACCGATGCGAATGGCATTGCTAACGTCCCTATCCATTGGATCGGGTTGGATAACTACAAAGAATTTCTTCTGCTTGGTCAAGCGGCCCGCGATAACTACGATGCGCTGGGCCGGACACTCGTTTTCTGTATCGCTGTTACGGTATTTCAATTTGCACTTGGACTACTGGTTGCCATGCTGTTGAATCAACAGTTGGCAGGGACAAATTTTTTCCGAATTGTCTTCTTTTTGCCCGTGATTTTAGGTGTAGTCATACAGGGTCTGATTTGGACATTGTTCCTTTACCCATTGGGTGGGCCGGTTGACCGGGTTATGGGTTTCCTAGGAACGCATTCGGAACTATTAGGCAGCCAACCATCCGAGGCGTTTGGATGGGTTATTGT
>JACDGI010000229.1 GCA_013821665.1 Anaerolineae bacterium | reverse complement strand
TCTATACACCACTCAGAAACATTGCCTATTATATCCATTACTCCATAGGGACTAGCTCCAGTTGGAAATTCAGTTACAGGTGTAGTTCGTCCAATTTTAGTTTCTAGGCTATTACAGCGCCGAGTATCAAAGCCATTTCCCCAAGGAAAATCCAATTGCCTATTCCCTGAAGCTGCCCACATCCATTGCCATGAATTAGGTAAGGTAATTTTCATAGGTGGCAAATTTGGAGACGGTGCATTGAAACGATGCTCAAGCCATTTACAAAAAGCGGTGGCTTCATAGTAGTTAACATTCGCACGAGGGTGATCGTTCTCTGGAAAAGCACGTGGTTGTGGTAGTGAATTATTTTCATACCAAGCGCGAACCATAGGATTAAACTTCCACCAATCAGGATTTTGATAACCATCTTCCGCTTGGATGAAAATTTCAAACTGGGCATTAGTGATAGGGTATTTGGCGATGTTGAAGGCATCAATTTCTGTATAGAGGATTTTGCCGGGCGGAATATACACCCACTCGAAGGGTTGTGAAAGGATATTTTCTACGCCCCATATTTGTGGATGTGAAGGTGTGGGCTGTATAAGTTCATATTTAGCTTGGGCGACACGGTGTGTGAAGTTGTTGAGTTCGGCTTGGATTTGTGGTGAAACGGGCTGGGGCGTGTCAGTGACTTCGATTTGTGGTTTCCAACCGTCGTTAGGCTGCGCGGCTTGCTCAATACGTTTTTGCACTTCGGTACGTTCAGTGGATGGAGTGGGTGTTACCACGACATCATCCACACGATCTTTAAAGAAACGATCACTGAGAGCATCTATAAACGCTTTGAAATAGTAATGCGAATAAGGCGGCGCATTTTGTAAGGACAGAAAAATTTGCAAAGGCTCTGGCAAGAAGTGTTTTTCATCAGCAAAGTTGAAGCCATCATCATACACTGGCACGATATTACGATTGAGCCTGAGCGCTTCTTGGATCTCTTTGAGCAGCCAATCTTCTTCATTCACACAGCGTTCAAGCGCACCTTTGGAAAGGATCAGCAAAAAGTGAGGTCGGGCGGCAATCTGGTTGCGGATGATATGGTCAAACGCGCCATTGTCGATACTATTCACGTCCAAGAACACATCGTGTCCGCGTTGTTGCAGTTCATTAAAGATTGAACGGGCAAAGTGTTGGCTGGTGCTGCGGCGGTAGGAGATGAATATGCCGGACATGGACAATCCTGTGGGAATAGTTATCAACCTGTCCGAATATTGTGGCAGGATTTGGGTGCGACCGCAATTAGGCTAAGGCTGCGTGACCGACCACTTCTCAATATTCCAGTGGAGCTGATTAGGTCGCGGATCAAATCCTTTTATGGTCTTTTGGGCAGCGTACATCTCATTCAGCGAATAAAGCCAGATGAACGGCAAATCTTGCTGCAAGAGTTCTTGAATTTCCCCGTAGATTTTCGCGCGCGCTTGAACATCACACCCCGGCAGCGAACTTGCCTGTGCATTCAGCTCCTTGCTCACGGAGGGATTATCGTAGAACCTGAAATCGAACATCGTTTCGAAATCAGGATTATCAGGATAACCGCTGCGCCACGTAAACAGGGCTGCATCATAAGTCAACTTATTTAGGTGATCGCTCAGCGCATTGGTGTCCAGCGCCTCATAATCAACCTGAATGCCCAATAAACCAAGCTGCTCTTGAATGTGTTTGGCAACCGATGACTGGCGCGAACTGACTTGATCGGCGTACAGGGTGAATTTGAACGGCGTACCATCGACAACATAGTTCGCGTCTTTAGCTACACGCGGCGTGCTCGGATTATGGTCATCATCCACCCAACCAGCTTTGTCGAGTAAGCTCTCAGCTTCGGTCAGGTCATAGGGGATCGGCTGCAAGTCGTGGTCATATGCCCATGATGAGGGAATAATTGCCGAAGCCATACGTGTCGCTTCACCGGCAGCATCCTCTTTGATCAGCGTATCCACATCAATCGCTTTTGCAAGCGCCTGCCGGACGTGTACGTCACCAAGTATCGGATCAGCCTCGTTTAGTGCCAGAAAATCCCATGTGTTGCCCGGAAAGGTATACCTGTTCACGTTTGGATTATTTCGCAGCTCAGCATAGGTTTCCAAGGCTTGACCCGTGATGATGTCAAGCTTGCCAGCCGTAAAATCCTTCAACAGTTGGGTTTGATCGGACTCAAATTGATAAGTGTAATCGGTGGCTGCGATACCTCCCGCCCAATCAGGATTGGGGCGCAGCACCACTCGCTCATGTGGCACAACCTTGCTCACTTGATACCTACCGCTGACACTCGGTTTGCTATTGAATTCGCTGGTGTTTAAAGCGGCAAAGTCTTTCGGCAGAATATGTGAAGGCAGTACGGGCAAAGCGCTAGCGAAATGTAACAGGTCACAATTGTCACCCCAAAAAGTGATGCGAACGGTCATCGCATCTGGCGCTTCGACCTTGAGGATGTAATAGTCTTTGAGATATGTCAGTAGCGTATCGATAACCCCGCTGTTGATGGCTTCCCACCCGTATAAAACATCCGCCGAGGTAATTGGTGTATCATCCGACCAGCGCCAATCATCGCGTAGTTTGAATGTGTAAACCCTTCCGTCATCCGACACTGTCCAATCCGTCACCAGCGCGTTAGGGGCATCTTTTTGAAACCATCCTGTGTCGGGATCAACACCGATGAAATCTGGAAACAGCAGCTTGGTTATCGCGTTGCTTTCAAAAAGTGGATCGAAACTCGTAAAGTCGCCTACGACTCCCTCTACAATCATCCCACCTTGAGCCTCATCCGCCTGTGTAGGCGATAACACACAGCCGAGCAGTAAAAGCACAAGGAGACTCAGCCATTTTATTGAGCGTGACATATACTAATCCCGCTGAAATTATATTTATCAATAAGTGGATTGTGGCAGGATTTGGGTGTGATGGCAATTCACTGACTGATCATCCTTTTGGATGGATTGATATGCGCGATAAAATTGTGCTATACTGTCCTCATTAGCAAATATATGAAGGTGTAACCATGTACAAGCAGGTTCATATTCCGACTTTCGAGGTGGGTCGCTCTTCCCTTATTATGCGGTAGTCTACCGCGCAGCCCCTTCCCTTTACCCTCTTCCTCCACATCATTTCTGTTACAATCAGGCGCTCTTACGCCCGATATTGGATTCCAGTAGTAAATTAATTAACCACAAAGACACAGAGAAATCTGAGATTAGCTTCATCACGGACTCGCGAGATTATGTCCCCTACAAGAGAGAGATAAGATGACCGATACGACCAAATACAACCCACAGGCAATTGAAAATAAGTGGCAGGAAAAATGGGAAGCGGACAAGCTGTATCGCTCCTCAGTCGATTGGAGCAAGCCCAAGCACTACGCCCTGACCATGCTGCCCTATCCCAGCGGTGACCTGCACATCGGCCATTGGTTCGCAATGACTCCCTCGGACGCACGGGCGCGTTACATGCGGATGCGCGGCTATAACGTGCTGTTCCCGATGGGCTTTGATGCCTTCGGTCTGCCAGCAGAAAACGCGGCAGTACAGCGCAATATCCATCCGAAGATATGGACGCTGGCAAACATCGAGCGGATGCGGAAACAGATGAAAAGCATGGGGGCCATGTTCGATTGGGAACGCGAAATGGTGAGCTGCGATCCCAAATACTACAAATGGACGGAATGGTTCTTCAAACAGTTCTATGAGGCCGGATTGGCTTATCGAAACGAGGCGATGGTCAACTGGTCACCGACACTACAAACGGTGCTGGCGAACGAGCAGGTCATCGACGGTAAGGACGAACGCACGGGACAGCCGGTTATTCAGAAGATGATGACCCAATGGTTCTTCCGCTACACACGCTACACCGATGAACTACTAAAATTCGACAACATTGATTGGCCGGATCCCATCCGCATCATGCAGACCAACTGGATCGGGCGTAGTGAAGGCGCTCGCGTGGTCTTTAAGACCGAACACGGTGATCCGCTGGAAGTCTATACCACGCGACCGGATACGCTGTGGGGCGCAACCTTTATGGTGCTGGCACCGGAACACGCACTGGTCGATAAGATCACAACCGCCGAGCAGAAGGCGGCAATTGAGGCGTATCGCGCACAAGCAGCCCGCGCAACCGAGATCGAGCGTTCAGCGGAAGGACGTGATAAGACAGGCGTGTTCACGGGGGCATACGCGATTAATCCGGTGAGTGAGGCGCGTATCCCGATATGGATAGCCGACTATGTGATGGTGACTTATGGCACAGGCGCGATTATGGCGGTGCCGAGCGGCGACCAACGCGACTTTGATTTTGCCCGTAAGTTCGGCTTGGAGATTATTCCGGTGGTGCAGCCCGAAGGTGAACACTTCGATGGCAAAACGATGGAACAGGCTTACGACGGCGCGGGTTTGATGATCAACAGCGGCCCGTTGAACGGCATCGTTTCCAACGGACAAAAAGGGCGTAAGAATCCAGCGGTGGACGCGGCGATTACGATGCTGGAGGAAAAAGGTATCGGTAAGGAGTCGATCAATTATCGGCTGCGTGACTGGTTGATTTCACGGCAGCGCTATTGGGGTTCACCCATCCCGATGGTGCAAAAGCAGGACGGAACCTATGAGACGGTACCGGATGATCAACTGCCTGTCTTACTGCCCGATGATGTGGACTTCCTACCCACCGGACAAAGCCCACTAAAGTTATTGGAGTCTTTTCAAAACACGGTGGATAGCGATGGCAAGCCAGCCACACGCGAGACCGATACGATGGATACCTTCATGTGTTCCTCGTGGTACTTCTACCGTTACCTGAGTCCTGACTACGAGCAAGGACCGTTTAGCCCTGAGGAAGCGGCTTATTGGCTGCCGGTGGATGTGTATACGGGTGGTGCGGAACACGCGACCATGCATCTGTTGTACTCACGCTGGTTCGCGAAGGCCATGCGTGATTTGGGGATGTTCGAGGAAACGATGGACATCATGAAAGAGCATGGGCGCGATCCCCAAGAAATGCAGTACGGCGAACCCATGTTGAAACTGCGTAATCAGGGGCAAGTGCTGGGTGAGGAACGCAGCGGTCACTACATCGTGGCGAGTGGGACATGGCAAGCGGCCAAGTTGTTCGCGGACAAGGTCGAGGTGATTGATCCGGCAGATGCTCCGGCCAAGCGCAGTAAGTTGGTGGTCGGTGAGATCATCAAGCGGACGGAGAACCTGCTGACGGTGGATGTAGGGGATGGTGAACTGCGGACGGTGGAAGTCGTGCCGGATGCGGTGGTAACTATACCGGGGATGGCTGGTGTCGGACGTGCGGATCAACTGAAACACCATCTAGAAGTACAGCGCATGTCCAAGAGCAAGGGCAATGTGGTCAACCCGGATGATTGGGTGAGCAAGCACGGTTCGGACAGTGTGCGTGCCTACTTGATGTTCGGCTTCGACTGGCAGAAGGGCGGCCCGTGGGACAGCAAGGGTATCCAAGGTGTGGTGCGTTGGGTCAACGATATTTGGGAGATTGTGACTGGCTACAATCCACCAGCAACAGGCAACGCCGAGGCCGAGCGTGACTTGGAACGCAAGTTGCATCAGACTATTAAGCGCGTGTCGGACGGGCTGGAGAACTTCAGCTTTAACGGGTCGATTGCAGGGCTGATGAAGTTCCGTAATGACCTGAAGGACGTGATGAAGGCCGGTAACATCGGCGCGAAGGCGTGGAGTTCGGCCATCCGCGATATGCTGCTGCTGATGGCTCCGTTTACTCCGCACATTGCTGAGGAATTGTGGGCACAGCAGGGACAGGGTTACAGTGTGCATCAGCAGTCATGGCCGGAATATGACCAAGCCAAGGCAGCCGAGGATATGGTGACACTGGTGGTGCAGGTCAACGGCAAGGTGCGTGACCGCGTGGAAGTGGCGGCGGGCATCAGCGAGTCCGACGCGAACGCGGCAGCCATGAACAGCGAGTCGGTGCAGCGGGCGTTGAACGGTGGCAGCCCCAAGAAGATGATCTTCATCGCAGGGCGTAACGGTCAAGAGCCGAAGGTCAATGTCGTCGTTTAATGCGGAAGATTTAACCGCTGAGATGCAGAGCAATACAGAGTAAAAAGAGAGGCGCGGGTAAAGAACCTTCGCCTCTTTTTATTTTCCACCGATAAATTGATCGAATCCCCCAATTTTCACCAGAGCTATTGACATGATTTCAAATATACGTATACTTATGCATATATCGATGGCAACACAGTAGGAGCGTGCCCATGCCAAATAAAACCATATATGTATCCGACGACGATTTGCCACTCTTCGAACGCGCTCAGGAACTCTCTGGTTCTAACTTATCCTCGGCCATCGTTCGAGCACTAAAACGCTTTATCGAGCTTGAAGAAGCACGGCAGCGTGGGCTGGACGAGGTTACAGTTATCGTAAACGGAGAAGGTGCACACCTGCGTAAGCGTTTCATGGGGCAGCGTTTGGTGAGACGAGTTCGGCAATCGGCAACCGGCAAGGGAACTGAAATCCAGAGCGTCTACCGCACTGCCGGGAAACGCTATGCTCTGCACACCCGTACGATGCGCGACTGGGAACTCTCGTGGGGAGACCCCGAACAAATAGGCGATCCCAACAACTGGGGCGTTGGCAACGGGTTTCTACAGAAGATCATGAGCTGGGGCTATGACTGGGATATTTTCAAAGAATCCGGTGACTATTCGCTTCAGGTCTTCGAGACCCTTGATGAACTCAAGGCTCATGTTTCCAGTGACTTGTTTGAGGCCGTTAATCAGGCAATGGAAGGGCCTGAGATTGAGGACTTAGATATATGATGCAGTTATATCCATAATCGCTAAACCACCCGAACAAGCAGCGCCATAACGTTTAGTTAAAGCGCATCCACAACAGGCTCGATTGAACCCGGATTGTCCACAAACGGACGACCCTCGCTTTAACTTTGTCTGTTACCGGGTTCAGTGCCAGACACATTGAACGAATACATGTCCCAAGAATGTCTTGCAAGTGAATGATCTTGCTAGGCCTTCTACAACTTTGCCAATTTCAAACCAAATGATTTCGATAGTGGAGGATAAGATGAGTACGATAGCTGAAACGACTGTTCAAAAGCCAGCCAGTCCATTGAGTGTGCGGAACTTCCGCCTGTTGTGGATTGGTGAAGGCATTTCACTGCTCGGCGATCAATTTTACATGATCGCCCTACCGTGGTTGGTACTGCAAATCACAGGCAGCGCTCTGGCACTCGGCAGTGTGATGGCACTAGCGGCTATTCCGCGTGCTTTGTTTATGCTGATCGGCGGGGCACTGGTAGATCGTTTTTCACCCCGTTACGTGATGATGGCATCGAACTTGGCGCGTTTCGTACTGGTCGCGCTGCTGTCAGCGCTGGTGCTGACCAACCATATTCAGATCGAGATGCTGTACGGCTTCGCGCTGGCGTTTGGCCTCGCGGATGCTTTTTACTTCCCCGGACAGAGCGCCATTGTGCCACAACTGCTGCCCGAAGATCAGCTACAAGCGGGGAATACATTTGTGCAGGGCACCGCTCAACTGAGTCTATTCCTTGGGCCGGTGCTGGCGGGTGCATTGATCGCGCTGTTCGGTCATAGTGTTAGCGCTGATGGTACGCCGGGTACGCAAGGCATCGGCATTGCTTTTGGCATTGATACCCTGTCGTTTATCGCGTCACTTGTGTGCCTCAGCCTCATGCGTATTCCGGTTGTTAGCAAGCAGGTCGCCGAACAACAGAATGTCATCGCGTCCATCAAAGAAGGTTTCGCCTATGTGTGGAGTTGGACTATTCTGCGCGTATTATTCCTGCTCATGATCGCGATGAACTTTCTAATATTGGGGCCGGTCATCGTCGGTATTCCGGTGCTGGCGGCTACACGCTTGGCGGAAGGCGCGGCAGCCTTTGGCATCATCATGTCGGCATTTGGTGCCGGAGCATTACTGGGTATCGTTCTTTCCAGTATTGTGCCGCTTAAGCCTCAACATCTAGGCGCGATGCTGATGCTGATCATTTCCTTTATGGGGATTGGTGTGGCATTGATGCCGTTATTCACCTCCACTGCGGTGATAGCGGTCATCATGCTGCTCATCGGTGTGTCGAACGGCTACGTCAATATCAACTTTTTTACGTGGCTGCAAAAGCGTGTGCCACAGGAACTGATGGGTCGGGTGATGAGCCTGCTCATCTTCTCCTCGGTGGGGTTGGCTCCCATTTCGAACGCGCTGGCCGGTGCGATCCTGCAAATCAACCTGAATGTGCTGTTCATGGGCGGCGGCTTGTTGATGGCGGCTGTGTGCCTGTTCGCGATTGTGCTGCCAGCCGTCCGTCAAATGGGATTGGAAGCAGTGACGGTCAAGCAAGCGGCGTAAAGCTGTTGGCCTAAGTTCAGTAAGGCGGGGAGATGATCCTCGCCTTTTTTATTCCTCGCCTATGGGTACCCACTCTCTATCATTCCATACCATACCTTCGGGATCGGGTTCTTTTTCAACGTGGTGTTCGACTTCATATTCATAGACATATTCAATTTCTTCTTCCTGACGGGCGTTCAGATGCACATCCAATTTGATGAAGCGGTCGGTGAGCTGGGTGAGAAGTTGGACTCGCTTAGCAGGTGTCATATAGTTCATATCGGGTTGAAAATTGTTGGCGAGATTGAGCAATTCTGACATGATTTGTTGACGAAGAAAGGCCATTGCGTCCAAATCGTCCTCAAATTGAGGGAGCGGCTTTGGCGGATTTGGCAAAACGGGCGATTCGGATTGTCGCCGCCAACTTCGCCATAGGTCATTCCGCCAGCGATAAAGGGTGCGTTCGTTAACGCCGGTTTTGAGGTGAGCTGCGTTGATGTCGCCGCCGGAATCGCGGAGGATTTGGAGGGCGAGTTGTTTCTGTTCGGGTGCGTATTGGGTTGCCATATGGGGGATTATCCTGAAGTGAATGAACGAGGAGCTTATAGGATAGAATAATTGTTCTTATATGTCAATTTGAATTTGGTTTGAAAGTGGGTGGGAGAGGGTTAGGAAAAATGCGACCCCACCCCAGCCCTCCCCATAGTAACAGGGAGGGAGTAAATCAGCCGGACGGGATGTATCCCGTCCCTACAAAAATATATGCCAATATTTGGTGCGGAAGATGCTTTTGGACTATGCTTTATAAGGGCATATTAAGCAGCAAGGAACCTCAACATGACTGACAAGCGGTATGTGTTTCTGTCCTATGGGCGCAAGGATGTGTATCCAAAAGGGACGACCAATGCGGTTGAGCAGGAAAAACACTTTCCGATTGTGGAAAAAGTTTATCGTCACCTGAAAGGCTTAAACAGCTCAACAGGTTTAGAGCCTTGGTTTGATAAGTTGTGCCTGACCAAAGATCGCGCCTTTACGGACAGCATCAATCTCGCGATTGAGCAATCGGACTATATGCTGCTGTTCATCGGCAAGCACAGCATGGGTTCGGAATGGTGCGAACGGGAGTGGAAACATGCGCTGGCGAACTGTGTTCCAGTCATCCCGATTTTGTTGCAAGGCAGTTGGGGTGATGCCGATATTCAAGCGGCCTATCCCGAACACATCCGTTATACCGATGGCATCAACCCGCAAAAAGCCGATGGCACACTAGACGATAATCACCTGCTGACGCACATCGTGGATGCGATTCGACAGAAGCCTGCCCCGTTGGCGATTCCGATTGGCGCACATAAACTACCGGAGCATTACATCGAACGCAAGCAGTATGTGGACGAACTCAAGCGTCAGTTGGGCGTGAATGACAAGAATTACGCCCAGCGCAAGAACATTGTGGGAATTACCTCGCAGCAAGAAACAGCATCGCTGCAAGGCATTGGTGGCATTGGCAAGACGACATTGGCATTGGCAGTATGTATGGACTGCGAAGTACGCCGGGGATTTGACCAGATTTTTTGGCTGGAAGCGGGGCCGCAGACCGAAGCGGAGGACGCTGCCCGATTGATGCAAATTATCGGGATGCAGTTGGGCGATTCGGCAGACCATTACCAAGATGTGCAGAGTGCCCGCGCCAGCTTGCACCGCTATCTGGGCGACAAGCGGTCGCTGGTGGTGCTGGATGATGTGTGGGCGGAAGGCCTTGTTGACCAGTTTTCGTGGGCGGGGGCCGACTGCCGGCTTTTGGTGACGACCCGCAACAAGGGTCTGGTGGAGCATCCGCAGCAGGTCGCCAAATTGGACACGGCGGAAGGGCTGCGGCTGTTGGCGACGATATTTGATCCGCTGAATCCGGATGTGAGCCAACTGAACGACGCGCACAAGGCGATTGTGACGATGCTGGACGGTTACACGCTGGCGATTGCTATCGCGGGCAAGTGGCTGATGAAATATGGACAAGGCCGGGCGGCGGATTATCTGAAGCGGCTGAAGGTGGGTGAAAATGACCTATTCAAGCACCTAGACCTGAGCAAGAGCGACAAGAACGCCAACCTCGAACTGTCACTGTCGCTGAGTTACAACGACCTCGATGCGGATGAGCAAAAACGTTTTCGGGCGCTGGGCATCTTCGCGGGAGTCAGCAATTATTCTTTAAAGGCGTTAGATGCCATTTGGGG
>JACDGI010000228.1 GCA_013821665.1 Anaerolineae bacterium | reverse complement strand
CAACACTTTCACTCGCGAATGGTATTCCAACTGGCACAGTGTCGGCCAAACTCGAAGATGGCACCAGCCTCGGCGACAACTTGGCTTTCGGCACGACAGCAGAAGATGCCGTTAGCATCGCCCCCACGAAGGCGAAGATTACTGTTACCAGCGGCGACAATTCGGTTGATATTCCTGCCGAGTCTTTCTACGGTGGTGTGTACTATAATCTGATCGCCGTTAACGATGGCGGCACCGTCAAGCTGTTGGGCGCACCCACCAGCCTCGCACAAGGTGTGGCAAGCGCTCCGGGCGCAGCAGCGGCAGCCGTCGCAGCAGCCCCGACAGTGGCACCCACATTGCCACCCCAACCCACAGTCGCTCCAGTCGAACCGACGATTGCACCTGTTGCAACCGTCGTACCTGATGTCGCCGCTCCAACACAAGCACCCGTGGCAGCGACGAATGGGCCAACTGCGCGTGTTTTCAATCTGGATGCAAATGCCAACTTGCAAATGCGTCAGTACCCGAACAGCGATGCCCTTTCGCTCAGCACCGTGCCACCGGGAACCGTATTGGTTGTCAACGGGCGCGAAGGTGCGATCACTGAAATACCATTCAGTGCAACACCCAAGCCAGCGGAAGATTATCAATTTGTTGATCCGGCGACGTTGTTGACCGATCCCAAAGCGGATTTGGTGCCAGAGCAAACGTGGCTCAATGTCACCTATGCAACACCCGATGGTGGTTCAATCACCGCATGGGCAAATGCACTGTACTTAGATGTGCGTAACCCTCGCGGCGAGAAAATCAAACTCGCCAGCCTGCCATTGGTTTCTAGCAATTTGCCGGGAAGCGTCGATAATACGGCTGCGGCTGCGCCCGCTGTGCCAGCTAATCATGTAGCGGCCACGGTATTCAATCTGGATACCGATGTCAACTTGAATATCCGTCGTACGCCAGATCCGGATGCCGAAGTGTTGGCTCGCGTCCCGAATGGCACCGTCATGGAACTGCTCGGCATTAAAGAAGATCAACAGTGGGCATTTGTTAGCTACTCCCCTGCTAGCGGTGGCACGGTCACTGGTTGGGTGAATATCACCTACATCCAATACTCCTATAATGGGAAGGCGATGAAGCTGGAAGAACTGTCCACACGCAATCTATTGGTGACGACACCGGATGATACACGGGGCGATGTGACCGAAGGTATCGGCCCTGCGGTTGTCCCGACCGTCAACCCGACTAAGAATGCTTACGTGGCAAAAGTCGCTTTGGAAAGTGGTTCGAACCTGAACCTGCGCCGCGAGGCAGATGCCAACTCTGAAGTCCTTGCGCCGATACCAGCAGGTACACAGGTCATCGTCATATCGCGAACGGAAGACGGCAATTGGCTGAATGTGACCTATGAAGATCAAGAAGGCTGGATTGCCGCCAAAACTGATGTGGCAACCTTCGTAGACATTACCTATAACGGTAAGCCAGCACAGATTAGCGATATTCCGGTAACAGGCGGAGCAGTTCAACCTCCAGCGGAGCAACCGAGCAGCACGAACGTAGGGCCTACCGCAACGCTGGACGCGAATTCACTGAATTTGCCTGTCCGTGTGGCCGATGCATTTGTCATGTTAACCGGTTCACCCGGTGGAGAAAACCAAGGACTACCGGGCGTGTCACGAGGGCAAGAAGCAACCTTAATTTTCACTGACGGCAAGTTTAGTTATATTGAACTGCCGGATGGGACAAAAGGTTGGGTTCCTGCCGGAGCCGTACAGCCCCGTTAAATTGGTCTGATTGCTGTATTTGATGAAGTCCTGTTGGGTGTAAAAGCCCGCAGGACTTTTTTGTTGTTTCCCACATTACGGAAGTGCGAGTAGAATCAAACATATCTCAATTGCACTAAAGGAGCGCATATGCGCCATATTTATCGCAACCTTCTGTTGATTTGTGTTATGGCACTCCTTGGTGCATGTGGACAGGCGCAAGTCATCCCTACCGTAATTGTCCTGCCAACAGCGCCCCCAACAGCTACAGCCGCGCCGACTTTTACGCCACAAGCGGTCACCAATGAAACACTGGAACAAGCCCGACCTGCGCTTGTACGAATCGTCAATGCTGCTGTTGATTCACCAGCATTAAACGTATTCGCAGGATTTTCGGCGATTGCGACCAATCTGGCTTACACACAGTTTACTGAGCCAACATCGTTTGATGCTGGCAAGTATACTGTCAAAGTGCAATCAAGCGGTTCCGCCCCTAGTGACAAATCATTGTTGGAAAGTGACCTTACCTTCCCCAGCGGCGAATCCATTATGATATTGGTAACGGGAAATGGCAGCCAATTAGCACTAACGATACTGCCTGATAAAAATGAAGCCTTAAAAAACACTGAGAGCATTATTCATGTCATTAATGGCCTTTCGGACAGCGGCGCAGTCGCATTAAAGAAGGGTTCTACGGATTTAGCGACCGGAGTGAATGTTGGGCAAACGGTGTTGTCACCGATTGTGACGGCTGGAAAAAGCGATTTGACTTTCCAAATCGGAGATAAAACGCTTGATTACCCTACCGATTTGAAAGCTCAGGCGAACACGACCTTAATCGTAGCAGGCAAGGCTGCAACTCCATCCATTATCCAGTTTGATATGGCAGCACCCAAACGGATTAGTGTGCGTGCCCTGAATGCTTCGGCAGAGATTAATAGTGTCGATGTTTTTCTTGATGACCAACCATTGAATAGTGCTGTCGAATACGGGCGACCTACCGAACGCCAAAATTTTGCGGACGGGCAATATACAGCGCGTTTCTATGCAGCAGGTGCTGATCGAACTAAAGTGGAACCCTTAACCGGACAAGTCGTTTCGCTGACTGATGGGGACAACTTTGACATTATACTGCTCGGTTCCGCCAGTGACTTAAGTGTACTAGCGTTCCCTGAAAACCTCTCCCCTACCGCAAGCGGCAACACACGCATCGCTTTCTTAAACACGCTGCCTAATCTTTCTGAAGTCGATGTTCAAGCAACGACCACCGCCATGCCCGGAATACCGACTCTTTTTTACGGACAAGCTCCTTCGGTGATGGAGGTACAGGCTGGTAGTTATTCATTCATCATGGGTGCGCCCAACAGCCAAAACATCCGCACAACGATTGAACGCGCTGAAAATGTGCAGTTGGAAACCGGTAACAGCTATCTGTACCTCGTGACTGGCAGACTCGATAGCCCACCTATCGTTTTGAGCGACAAAGTTGACACAACCAGCACACCCAGCGATTCTTCAGGTACACCATCCGCAAATGTTCGGTTTATCAATGCCGTTGAGGGACAATCTTTCGATTTCGGGGTTAATGGTGCGGTAGCCTTAACAGAGCTGAAATATGGTGAAGGCAGCACGCTAACACCCATTACCGATCAAAGCGTAACCATAACCGTAAATAGTTCGGGGCAAACAACGCCTTTGGGACAACAGGATACTACTTTTGCGGCTGGGAGCAGCTACACAATCGTGGCCTATAAAGCGGCGGATGGTGCAGTTGGCTTACTGGTGATTAACGATGATAACCTGATATTTGACGGTAGTTCGCCACATGTGCGCCTCATCAATGTGAGTTCAAACGAGAACAGCAGCCTAGGTTTGGCATTCTCCAGCCCGAATGCAAAACCGATTCCAACTGACGCGCCAGTCGTGGCACCCGAAGCAACAGCCGACGGCAACGTACCCGATGTCGTTTATACGCTGCCCTATGGTGTACAAAAGTTGGTCAATAATGTTGGGGCTGGAAGTGCGTCGAGCGTAATCTTGATGCCGGTTGGAGATTTCGCTCTCGATATTATTGAATCGGTAGCGAATAAAATGGTGGTCAATATTCCGAAGGTTACACTGAGCGAGGATATACATATTGATGTGATTGCTTATGAAGATCCAAATTCCGGTAATGTATCGGTGTTTGCAGTAACTTATCCTAAGCCTCAAGCCTAGCCAATGTAATTCCATCGGCTATAATGCTATTGGTATAAGTGTTACCCAAAACGAGGCTTTAACGTGAGGATTTTAATTACAGGTGTCGCGGGATTCGTGGGACGACACCTGTTCAATAGGCTGTGCCAACAATACGCTTATGCTGATATTCATGGTACTTCTATTGAACAATCTTCCCGAATCAGTAACGAGCGTTTGACGTATCATGTCGTTGACTTAAAAGATGCTCAGGCGATACAGGCGCTCATCGCCGAAGTGCAGCCTGACCAGATTTATCATTTGGCGGCCCAATCATCACCACGTAAATCCTTCCAGATTCCGTGGGAAACACTCGAAAACAACATCAAGGCACAGCTTAATATCATTCTGGCCTGCATCGCATTAAAACTACAACCGCGCATACTTATCATTAGTTCGGCAGAAATCTACGGTCCCGTACAACCGGAGCAACTGCCAATTAACGAGAATGCGCCTCTGCGCCCGACTAATCCTTATGGTGTAAGCAAGGTTGCACAGGATATGTTAGGGCTGCAATACTATCTGAGCCATCAATTACCGATTTTGCGTGTACGGCCTTTCAACCATTTTGGGCCGGGTCAAAGTGAAGGGTTTGTGGCTACCGATTTTGCAGTACAAGTAGCCCGTATCGAGCTTGGTTTGCAAAACAATGTGATTGAAGTGGGTAACCTGTCGGCAGAACGCGATTTTACGGATGTACGCGATGTCGTGGAAGCCTACATCATGATTGTTGAAAAAGGCACACCCGGTGAAGTTTATAACGTGGCATCAGGGAAACCTTACAGCATTCAATATTTGCTGGATACGCTGCTCAAGAACAGCACGGTAGGCATCCAAGTACAGGTTTCGCAAGCGCGGATGTTACCTGTTGATGTGCCTATCGTGCGTGGGGATTCGACACGGTTACATCAAGTATGCGGGTGGCAGCCCAGCATCCCATTTGAAACGACGTTGCTCGATGTATTGAATGATTGGCGAAGCCGGGTACGCCAATCCACACAACCTTAGTTATTAGACAGGGCCAACTGCCAATATCGAGCGAAATCTAAACGACACGCTCAATTGCAGAACCCATTCGGAGATTGAAATCCCATGAAAAAACGCGCCCTCATCACCGGCATTACCGGACAGGACGGTTCATATCTCGCAGAGTATTTGCTCAAACAAGACTATGATGTTTTTGGCCTCGTACGACGCAGCAGCACCGTCAATTATGAGCGTATTCACCATATCCAAGATCAGATTACGCTTATTTCGGGTGATATTCTCGACCAAACGAGCATGACCCGTGCATTGAGTGATATACGTCCACAAGAAGTCTATAACCTTGCAGCGCAAAGTTTTGTTCAAACATCATGGACGCAACCCGTGTTCACCAGTGATGTAACCGCATTAGGCGTAACACGGATATTGGATGCTATTCGCCAAGTTGACCCCGCGATACGCTTTTATCAGGCTTCGAGCAGCGAAATGTTCGGCAAGGTTCAGGAAGTTCCGCAAAAGGAAACAACTCCTTTTTACCCGCGCAGTCCATACGGCGTGGCAAAAGTTTATGGGCACTGGATCACGGTGAACTACCGTGAAAGTTACCAGATGCACGCGACCAGCGGGATTTTATTCAACCACGAATCGCCACGACGCGGGCTTGAATTTGCACCGCGTAAAGTCAGTTATAACGTAGCCAAAATCAAATTAGGATTGGCAAAAGAACTGCGGATGGGCAACCTTGACGCACAGCGTGATTGGGGCTTCGCAGGTGATTATGTGAAGGCCATGTGGTTGATGTTGCAGCAAGAAACACCTGAAGATTATGTGGTCGCAACGGGTCAAACACACTCGGTCGAAAAGCTGCTGACTGTCGCGTTTAATGCGGTCGATTTAGACTGGAAGCAATATGTGGTGCAGGATGAGCGTTACATGCGACCAGCGGAAGTTGATTTACTAGTGGGCGATCCGAGTAAAGCTGGCAAGAAACTTGGATGGGAACCACAAGTGACATTCGAGCAACTGGTTCAGATGATGGTAGAGAGTGATTTGCAACTGCTGAAAGCCGATCATAGACTGTGATGCTGGTTGATACACACTGCCACATAAACTTTGATAGCTACGATGAAGATCGGGCGGATGTTCTAGCACGAGCAGCAGCGGTTGGCGTGCAGACAATCATCAACCCGGCGGTTGATTTAGCGACTAGCCATGCCATTCTGACTCTCATCGAGCAGCATAGCGGCATGTACGGGGCGGTCGGCATTCATCCGAATAGTACGGCTGATTTTGACGATAGTATGATTGGCGAGATTGAGGCAATGGCTCATTCCACAAAAGTGATTGCCATCGGTGAAATCGGGCTGGATTACCATTGGAAAGAAAGCCCGAAAGAAACCCAGTGGAAATCCTTTGAAGCACAATTAGAATTGGCAAAACGTCTCGAACTGCCAGTGATTATCCACAATCGTGAAGCCAGCGATGATGTGATGCGTATTCTTGACGAATGGGTTAAAGATCTGCCCCCTAAAATCAAAGATCGTCCGGGTGTAATGCATTCGTTCTCTGCTCCAGAATCAATCGCGGAACGGGCGTTGGCAGCCGGTTTTTATCTGGGGTTTACAGGGCCGATCACTTATAAAAACGCAGACCAACTGCGGCACATTGCGGCGAATGTTCCGCTGGATCGGATGCTGGTGGAGACAGATGGGCCATTTTTGACACCAGTGCCTTATCGCGGCAAGCGCAACGAACCCTCATACATACCCCTGATTGTTGAACGGCTTGCCAGCATCAAGCAAGTCGATGCCGAGACATTAGGTGCGGCAACCACCGAAAACGCTTTCCGATTGTTTGAGATGGCAAAATAAGATCCCTTATTTGCGACGTGAAACACTCCAAATGTTGTAAATGTTGCTGTTGTTGCAACAATTGCACACTTTCCGCCGAAGTGTGCAGCGGAATTGAGGGAGCCAGCCGCCGAATTGACATTTTATGTCGGCGGGAAGCTCGGTGGCTGCCGCTGAAATGACACAAATTCGGCGGATGCCCCGGTCAATGCCACCGCCGTGCAATAGAGGTGTGCCGTCGCTCAGGTTGCTTCTTTTTAGCAGCGATGAGTAGGCAATAGGTGACATCCAAAATAATTCAGTAGGACTGCATTAAGTGGTGGATACTGAACTTAACCCTCATCCCCCAGCCCCTTCTCCCTCATGGCGAAGGGGAGCAAATACAATTGTGAGGGATACTACAGCAAAAATAATTTTCCACCGTTTAGTGTAGTGCTACCAATAATTCCTTTCCTCTTCTATTTTAGAACATAAGTTCATAATCGTCAAGCAAAAATAGTTCGAGTTTTCAAACTTATAAAGATGCAAACCTCTCTGTTATCCATGACTGACGTTAAATAAAAAAGCGCCCAAATTATTGAGCGCTTTTCATTTCAGTTGCTAGAGCAATTAGGCAGCGGAGGTGGCTTCAGGAGTAGCTTCAGCCCCACCAACCTTATTGATCTGTTCAGTTAACTGCTGTTGGAATTGTTGCAAGCGCGTATCGGCATCAGTCTGTGTAATACGTCTGTTGGTCACTGCCTGATCCAGACGTTTTTTAGCAGCATCAACGGCGCTGGTGATGAAGGCAGTTGTATCTACCTTATGTTCCGTCAGTACAGCAGACAATGATTTACCGGAACGAATTTCTTTGACGATGTTCTGGGCAGTGAGGCCGGTTTGCTGTGCGGCAAGGCGCAACACTGCTAAGCTAACGATGCTTTTCTCAGTGCGCATCCGAAATTTACCATTCACAGCCGATGTATAGGCTTTTTGTAGATTCGCAATGAGTTTATCGGCTTGTACCTGCCCCAAACGTCCATTGGTGACCGCTGTGTTTATCTCGCTTGTGGCGGTGGTAACGGCGGTGCTGACAATCGATTCAACCGAACCACCATTGGCGGTGATGACATCCGCAAGCGTTTTACCATCACGAACCTGCTTCAGAATATCGGCTGGTGCCAATTTGGTGGCATCGGCAGTGGCTTGGAGCAAGATACGTTCAGAGGCGCGTCTGATGACCATACCGTCCAATTTATTGGGGAATACACCACCAACTGTTGCGGTCGTTGGTTCCGGTGTTGCAGTCGTTTCTTGTGCGCCTACGACACCCATCACTGCCAACATGGTGGCAATGGTTGTTACAATTACGAGTAGTTTCTTCATTTCCTATTTCCTTTACTGATCGAACACATGCCTATCATGAAGGCAAGGTGTTATCGAAGTGTAATCGGCAGGTAGAAGTCCTGTAAATTCTGCTATAATTCGCTGGCTTTGGTTCAAAAGGTGGGCGCATTGACCGATTTATCGATCATTATTGTGAGCTGGAATGTAGCGGAATTGCTGAGCGCTTGCTTGCAAAGTATCGCGCAATCGCCAACTGGCAAGTTCACTGTAGAGACAATTGTGGTGGACTCGGCTAGCACCGATAACAGTGTGCAGATGGTGCGAGATAAGTTTCCACAGGTAAAACTGCTGCCACAACCTTCGAATTTGGGGTTTTCGCGCTGTAACAACATTGGATTGCAAGCAGCGACAGGACGTTATGTTTTCTTACTGAATCCTGACACCGAAGTTATCGGTGATGCGCTGGCACAGATGCTTGATTATATGGATGCTAATCCGACAGTTGGCATACTTGGCCCCCACACCCAGAATACGGATGGCACGACGCAATCGACACACAGACGTTTTCCAACACTGGCGCTGGGGTTTATTGAAAGCACATGGTTACAAAAGTTCGCGCCGAAGCGCCTGTTGGATCATTATTATGCGACGGACGTGGCGGACAATTCCATCAGTGAGGTCGATTGGGTTCAAGGCTCAGCGTTACTGGCTCGGCGGGATGTTTATACGCAAATCGGTGGGCTGGACGAGGGTTACGTGATGTATTCGGAGGAAATGGATTGGTGCAAACGCGCTAAGGCAGCAGGTTGGCGGGTCATGTACTTCGGCAAAGCGAGCATCGTGCATCATGGCGGCAAGAGCAGCGAACAGGTTGCAGCCCGTAAACATATCCATTTTCAGGAAAGCAAACTACGCTATTTTCGCAAATTTCATGGTTGGTTACCGGCGCAAGCCTTACGATTATTTCTACTCTCAAGCTATTTATGGCAAATCGCTATCGAAAGCCTGAAAAGTGCGCTGGGTCATAAACGTTCGCTGCGGCAAGAACGGATCCAAGCTTATTGGCAGGTGGTACGGTCAGGACTAAAGGTGAATTAATGCGGGTCGGAATTGTTACTGGAGAATATCCGCCAATGCAGGGGGGAATAGGTGCTTACACAAGCATCCTTGCCCATGAAATGAAGCACCAAGGGGCAGATGTTTCCATTTTCACAAACCAGAAAGCAAGCGCTACTGATCCATCCATTCTGGTCATGAATTGGATGAAAACATGGGGCATCAGAAGTTTGTCCCTGATTAACCAATGGGCACATGAATATCAAGCTGACATCATTAATATACAATTTCAGACTGCCGCATACGATATGTCGCCGTGGATACACTTCTTGCCACACTTCACCAATATTCCGGTGGTTACGACGTTTCATGATTTGAGGCATCCGTATCTTTTCCCAAAGGCGGGCGCTCTACGAGACCGGATTGTGATGCACCTCGCACAGAAATCAGCGGGGGTAATCGTCACCAACCATGAAGATTACGAGCGCGTAAAACACCTTCAACACAAAACACTAATACCCATCGGCAGCAATATTCAAAAGCCGCTGCCAGACGATTTCGATGCGGAGAAATGGCGACTCGAAGCGGGCGCAAATCCAAATGATTTTTTGATCGCCTACTTCGGCTTATTTAATCAGACAAAAGGAATTGAAACATTACTCGATAGTCTGGCCGATTTGCGTAAAAGCCGCGTACCTGTTCGTCTGTTGATGATCGGTGGCGGAATAGGCAGTTCCGACCCGACAAACGCCGCTTATTTCGAGACCTTGAAAACACAAATCAAACGGCTCGGATTGGTAGCTTTTATCCACTGGACAGGCTATTTGGAAAATGAGGCGGATGTGGGTGCTTATCTGGCAGCGAGTGATGTGGTTGCCCTACCCTTCACAGATGGTGCGTCTTACCGGCGTGGGAGTTTGATGGCCGCAATTCAATATGAATGCGCGATTGTCAGTACCCTGCCCATGATTGAAATCCCCGCGTTCGAGCATGGTGAAAAGATGCTGCTTGTTCCACACGATGACAAAACTGCGCTAACAGAAGCACTTAACCAGTTAAGACAATCGCCTGAGCTACGAGCAGAACTACGACAAGGCGCTGCTGATCTCAAGAGACAATTTAATTGGGCGAACATCACGCAACAAACATTGAGCTTCTTTGAACAGGTACGGACGCGCTGATATGAGCCGTACTCACAAACGTTGGCTGTATGTTGTTCTCATCGGCTATGTGGTGCTGGCAACTATTTACAGTATCGTCACCCCACCCTTTGAAGCCTCGGATGAGCTATGGCATTATCCTATGGTCAAGTACATGGCTGACCATAGTTTACAACTACCACCACAAGACTCAGAAAATCAAGCCGCATGGCGACAAGAAGGCAGCCAACCACCTCTGTATTACATGATAGCCGCAGTATTGACC
>JACDGI010000227.1 GCA_013821665.1 Anaerolineae bacterium | reverse complement strand
GTGTATCAGACGAGTCCGCCACTTGATGTAGTTCGGTAATGACGAAGCGTGGCACGCCCAACGTCCCGCCCAGAAAGCCGGTTTTGGCGATGTCCACGATGCGTCCGTCGATGAGTACGCTGGTATCCAACAAAATGATACGCTCGGTACCCGCCATGAAATTGCGCGTGCGTTTGTTACCCGGTTCGCCCAGAAGTCCTAATATCTCACGCGAACGGGTGCGGAAGATCACTAAGCCCAGATAGCCAGCGATGATTGATACCAGCGCGGGCAGCCATGTGCCGAGTGGTGGGTCAAGCCGTGACAGTGGATAAGACAGCAGCAGGGCTAACAGCAAACCGATGCTCATCCCTGCTAAGGATGTCAGCAGCATATCAACGGGCAGTTCGGTAATCATTTGCCGGATGTAACGCAGCGGACGGATGGTGATCCAAGGGGTCAAAATAAGGCCAACCAAAACGCCGACCAATGAAAAGATTGCGGCGGTGATGTCAGGCGGCAAACCCATAGTCGAGGCGCTATCAACGCCCAACTTTGCGCCAAGCAACGCAAAAATAACC
The DNA here is from genome assembly GCA_013821665.1 of Anaerolineae bacterium. Classification (GTDB taxonomy): domain Bacteria; phylum Chloroflexota; class Anaerolineae; order Aggregatilineales; family Phototrophicaceae; genus CFX2. The sequence continues at coordinate 10,062 of JACDGI010000227.1, read as the reverse complement.
GTGCCAATCATACGGGAAAGGAAATCGATGGTCATGTGGTACTCCCGGAGTTGTGACGCTGCGTGATCCGCAAATAAATTGGGCGGATACCGGGCCAAATAGGGCGATGGTGGTTTTGGCCGGGGCGCAGGTGCGAACCCCATAAATAAACTTGATTACCAAAAAGACAGCGAGTGCTGCTCTAGCATCCGGCCACGCACGATAAACATTTGGCGCAGAGCGGACGGAAACATCCCTTTAACCACACCTTAACTGTAACATCGTTCAGGCAAGCGCGTCAACGACTCTTATAAAGAATTAATGTTCGAGGGTTATATAAAAATAAAGAGCGCCTATGTGGACGCTCTCTCATTAAGGCTTAGTTGTCACTTATCGGAGCTTAGCCAAAACGACCGGAGATGTAGTCGGCGGTTTCAGCTTCTTCGGGTTGGTTGAAGAGTTGTTGGGTTTGGTTGTATTCCACCAGAACACCCCAGCGCTTCTCCTGTGCGTCCGAGCCTTCTTTATGGATGTTAAAGAAAGCGGTATGGTCGCTGACGCGGGTCGCCTGCTGCATGTTATGGGTGACGATGACGATGGTGAATCGCGCCACCAATTCACGCATGAGTTCTTCAATGCGCTGTGTCGATATGGGGTCTAAGGCCGAGCAGGGTTCATCCATCAGGATAATTTCAGGTTCAACCGCAATCGTCCGTGCGATGCACAAGCGCTGCTGTTGGCCGCCCGAAAGTGCCGCGCCTGACATATGCAGTTTGTTCTTGACTTCATCCCACAGTGCCGCACCGCGCAAGGCTTTTTCGACCACATCATCCATGTTGGTGCCACGCGGTATGCCACGGTTGAGCTTGTAACCGGCGATGACATTTTCATAGACCGACATCATCGGGAAAGGGTTCGGCTTCTGGAAGACCATACCAATACGCCGGCGGATACGTACCGGATCAACTTTGGAGTCGTAGATATTCTCACCATTGAGCAGCACTTCGCCAGTCGCGTAAGCACCATCCACCAGTTCGTGCATCCGGTTCAAGGTGCGGAGTACGCTAGACTTGCCGCAGCCCGAAGGCCCGATCAACGCTGTAATGGTATTCGGCTTGAAATTGATACTGACACCTTTTACAGCAAGCGTTTTGCCATAATAGACATCTAAATTGCGGACGGTTAATGCGTCATTATCAATACGTTGTTTTGATGGCGCAACCGCAGACTGTACATTAACGGACATAACGAAATTTCCTCATAGTAAAACGGATAGCACCACTAAAAATTGCCACAACGACGACGAGTACAAGGGTCGCGGCCCAAGCCTTTTTATGCCAATCATCATACGGTGATGCAGCGTAATTGTAGATTTGCAGGGGGATAGCGGCCATTGGCTTTGAAAGATTAAAATTGAAAAACTCATTGCCTAGCGAGGTCAACAATAGAGGGGCTGTCTCACCTGCCGCCCGCGCAATCGACAGGACGATGCCGGTAACAATGCCGGGGAGTACCGTGGGTATCACCACCCCCAAAATGACGCGCCAGCGGGGTACACCCAGTGCCAAACCCGCCTCACGCAGACTATTAGGCACGAGTCGCAAGATTTCTTCCACGCTGCGGGCGATAATCGGGATCATGATAAAGGACAGGGCGATTGCTCCTGCGAGGCCTGAAAAACTGCCCAAGGTACGAACAACTACTGCCCACACAAACACACCAATCACGATGGAAGGCAGCGAGGCTAACAATTCCAGACAGAAACGGACTGTGCTGGCTAACCATCCCTGACCATATTCAGCCATATAAATGGCCGTGCCGACACCGACTGGTATGGCGATAATCGCGCCAACAATCAGCATCTCGAAGGTGCCGAGGATGGCCTGAGCAATACCACCACCGGCTTCACCCATTGGTTTAGGGGTATCGGTAAAGAAGGCAAGGTTAATGCCACCGATGCCGCTAATGGTGATATAGGCCACAATGATAAATAAAATCAGTACGGAAAGCGCTGTTAGCGTGGTTAACAGTCCAACCATAAAGCTGCCTGTGGCTTTGCGCCGGAGATAGCGTGCTTCCTCGTGGGTGAAAAGCGCTTCCCGTTGTTGATTAACATTTACTGCACCGAGCGCAGATGTCTTTGTTTGTTCCATATTGTTAAGCTAAACCTCGTTCCCTATTGGGCCTGTGCGCCGCCCGGTTGACGGTTCATCCGCCGCACCAGAAGGCGAGCAATAATGTTAAAGACGGCGGATACCAGAAGCAGCACCAACCCAAGTTCGACAATAGCACTGAAATAGAGCTGTGTGTCGGCTTCTGTGAATTGGTTGGCAATAGCACTGGCGATGGTGTATCCCGGTGTGAATAAAGAAGGCGTGATAGCACGCGAACTGTTACCGATAACCATCGTCACCGCCATTGTTTCGCCAATCGCACGGGCTAAGCCCAGCATTGCGCCGCCAATAATACCACTCCACGCGTAGGGCAGAACTGCTTTTTGCAGCATTTCCCACTTGGTTGCACCCAAGGCCAACATGCCTTCTTTTTGGAGGCGCGGCACCTGAGCGATAATTTCGCGCGAAATGGAAAGGATCGTCGGCAAAATCATGATTGCCAGAATGACACTGGCTGTTAATAAATCCTGCCCGATGGTTGGCCCTTTAAACAGCGCCCCGATAATGGGAATAGGGCCGATGACGTTGCGTAAAATGGGATCAACTGTGCCGCGCATGAAGGGCGCTAAGACGTACAATCCCCACAGGCCGAAACCCACGCTGGGAATGGCAACTAGCAGTTCAATGATAAACGATAAGATGCCACCGATGGTTTTAGGCGCATATTCTGAGATGAATAAGGCCGCGCCAATTGCAAAGGGTGTCGCCAAAATGAGGGCTAGGACAGAGGTGACAATTGTGCCGAAGATATAGGGAGCCGCACCAAATTTTTCAAATACCGGATCCCAGTCCGAGGTGATGAGGAAACTAAAACCGTAGCGCTCGATGGCGGTTCGCGAATCCAGAAATAAGATGACGATGACACCTATCAGTAGGACAATCATGCTGATTGCGGCGATCAATACAATCGATCTAAAACTGCGTTCAGCACGGCGCGTGCTGGGTTCATTGGCTATTGAAGGGCTTGATGCCGCCATAAATACTCCACTATCCTATCGATGTTTTGACATGACATAGGGAACGTTTGCGCGTTCCCTATGATACGGACTATGAAACGAGGGGTACAGGGTTTACTGCACTATTCCAGCGGGAAGTGCCTGTTTACCATCGACCATGATCTTCAAAATCTGGGCTTCGTCAGCCTTCACCGCATCATCGGGCAGAGGTGAGTAACCCAACTTGGCGTTGTAAGCCTGTCCGTCATGGATGGCCCACCATAACATGCGGGTGATTGCTGTGGCTTTGGCTGCGTCTTTTTGGGTGTCGCAAACCAGTATCCATGTGAAGCCGGTGATCGGGTAGGTGGTGTCGCCATCACCGTTCACAATCATGATGCGCAGGTCGTCGGGCAGGGTAACACCAGCGGCTGCCGCTGTAACGGTGTCACCACTGGCGGTTGCGAAATTGCCAGCTTTGTTCTTGAGGAGGGCGACAGGCAGTTGGTTCTGTGTGGCATAGGCCAATTCAACATAACCCAGTGAGTACGGTACGCCCTTGATTGCGCCAGCGATACCGGCATTACCCTTTTGACCGATACCGGTCGGCCAGTTGACGGCGGTACCTGCACCGACGTTGGTTGCCCAATCGGTGTTAACAGCCTTCAAGTAGCTGGTGAAAATGTTGCTGGTGCCGGAACTGTCGGAGCGATGGATAACCGCAATGGGTTGGGCAACATCTTTCAGTTGTGGGTTGTCGGCAACCAACTTTTCGTCATTCCATGTGTTGATGGTACCGGCGTAAACGGCAGCCAATGTGTCGGGGGTGAACTTCAGAGCATCGGTGCCGGTTGCCAATTCGGGAATGTTATAGGTCACAACCACGCCACCGAGGGCAGTCGCAATGTGCAGAATGTTGCCGCCGCAGGTTGCCTTGGCTGCTGTGAGTTGGTCGTCGCTCATGGGGGCATCCGAAGCACCGAAATCCAGTGTGCCATCGGTCACACCCTTGATGCCGCCGCCGGAACCGATACCTTGGTAATTAATCTGAACGTTGGTCAGCTTGGCATAATCGCTAAACCATGTGGTGTATAAAACCTGTGGGAAGGTCGCGCCAGCAGCGTTCAGGCTTTGTGCCTCGCCGTCTACAGGGCCAGTGATCATGCCCGAACCCGCAATCGGGGTCGCTTCTGGTGTTGCATCCTGACCAAAAACAAAGCCGATGGATAGACTGAGAATAAATACGGAGGCAGCCGCTGCCAATAACTTGCGATTCTTCATGCATAACTCCTTAGTACGTAAACATTGCTTTTATGTGCATCGATGACGAACATTAGGTTACATATCTTTGGGGCACTTTTGGTTAAATGAGTGATAACTTTGTATTAAGAAGAAATTATGGTTTAAAAGCGGGCTTGATTGGGATAGAGCCGTACATTTTCCGAAAATCGCCTATGACTTCAATCTTATTTCCGCATCAGGGCGAAATACTTTATACTTATAACTTGCCACTATTAAGACGAGTGAGATAACTAAGACATGCAGCAGCCGAAAGATAAACGGCCTTCTTCCCATAGGATTTCGCTAAACCTCGCTGTAGGCCTATTGCTGATTTTGCTTGCCTCCTTATTGCTGGCAGGCTTAATCATCGGGCAGGTACGCAGCGGGCAAAGCGACTTTTCGCTGATGGTGCTGCTGCTTGGGGTTTTAGCGTTGGGGGCTGTCTTGACAGTCATGCTGGTGTTTGATGTGCGGCGGCAAGCGGGTGCATCCGGTCAGAACGAAACTGAACTGCGCCGACAGAATGCGGATCTCGTTCGTGCCAATAACGATTTGCAATCACAGTTGAGCGGGCGCGCCAGCGAACTCGCCGATGAGCGCACCCAGAGTAAAGCCATCCTACAAAGTATGTCGGAAGCCGTTGTCGTTCTGGATTCCGAGCGTGTCCGGTATTCCAACCGCGCTTTAACCCGCCTGACAGGATTTAGCGGCGATGATCTCACCAGTAAATCGCTCAGCGCGCCGGATGCGGTTTCTTTAGCCGGACAGTTGGCTCATTTACGGGAAATTGTGTCGGCGGCCATTGCACAGGGCGGTATCTGGCAGGGGCCGTTTAAACTGAATATGAAAGATGGCAAGGAACTTGATGTGGCGGTCATCGGCTTGCCGTTGGATGCAGGAGCTACACCCAGTGGGCAAATGCTGCTGCTTATCCGCGATAACAGTCAGGAAAAACGGCTGCAATCCCAGCGCAATACCTTTGTGACCAATGCCTCTCACGAACTGCGAACGCCCTTGTCGAATATTAAGACTCGACTGTACCTCCTGCGTAAACAACCAGAAAAGATGGATGAACATCTGGCGGTGATGGATGAGATGGCCGCGCATATGCAGCAGTTGCTGGAAGAAATGCTCGACATTGGGCGCTTCGAACGCGGCGCAGTCATGCTCGACCGTGATAGTGTCGTTTTGCAAGAGTTGGTGAGCGAAGCCGTTACGGGTTATCAACCGCGTGCCGCCCGCCGTTCGGTCACACTGGAGTCGGATGTAACAGGCCCACCGATTAAGGTCTTGGTCGATCAAAAACGTATGGTGCAGGTCATCACCAATTTGATTTCCAACGCGGTTAATCATTCGCCGCAAGAAGGCCATGTGGATGTGCATGTCATGCTTGACCCCAATTCAAACGGGCGCAAGATGGCCTGTGTACAGGTGCAGGATAACGGTATGGCATTGTCGCCCGAAATGCTGGCACATGTTTTCCAACCCTTTACCAATGCCAGTATGGGTTTGGTCAGCGGCACCGTCCTTGGCTTGAGCCTCACCAAAGAAATTGTCGAACTGCACGGCGGCGACATCAAGGTCGAAAGTGATGCTCAAAAAGGCACCCTCTACACCGTCCGTCTGCCCGCCTTGGAGAACTAAAGGGCGTTTGATCGTTTGGGCTAAAGTAGTGGTAGACTAACTCCATAGCAACGGAGTATCCGCCTGTGAACCCGATTAATCCCGTCAAAAATCAATATCGTGGCATCAATGCTCATCTGCATAGCTATTGGCAAGCTGAAGGCGGTTGGGATAGTTTTCACACCAATCACATTTCTGACCTTATGCGCCTCATTGATTCTGCTTTACCGGCAGGTTATGTTGCCGATATTGAACAGTCGTTGCAAATTCGCCGCTTTGGACAACCTTTTGGGAAACCTGAATCCGATGTGACGATTTACGATACAAACTTTGAGCGCCATTTACATCATCCGGTACGTTTTTTAGGAACTGTTGAAGCGGTTGCGATACCTGAAATCATGAGTTTAGATGATGAAGTATCCGAATACCGCGCCGTCGCGATTTATGAATATGTAATCGGTAAACATGATAAAGAGTCACCTGTTGCATGGATTGAACTCCTATCACCATCCAATAAACGTGGCGGACAAAACGCTGCTGAGTACCGTATCAAGCGTCTCAAATTACTCCAAAGTGGAATTGTATTCGTTGAAATTGATTATTTACACGAATCACCGCCGAATTTCACGTTTAAACGCGACGCACTCACTCATCCATATCACATCGTAGTCGTTGATCCTCGCCCTGAGTATTATGAAGGATTGGCCTATCCTTATCATTTTGATGCGGATGAAATCATTCCGACGGTCGAAATCCCCTTGAACGGAGATGATGGTTTCGCATTCGATTTTGGCATTGCTTATGATAAGACACTCAGTGAAACGCACTATGCTCGGCGGTTTATGGACTATACCCAACCGCCACTCAACTTTGACCGCTATAACCCCGACGACCAAGCTCGTATCATTAACCGTATGATTGCTGTTTTAGAGGCTGACCAGCAAGGCGCTGATTTGGAATCGGTCGTCCCCTTGTCAGTGGAAGCACTGCCATTAGAGGAGGCACTGCCACCGGTTCAGATGTTAGGTGTGACAGTATGATGAAATCAGGTATTGAACCGAGGAGGATTGTATGGATACACCGCTAATCTATAAAGGCCAAGATGTCATGAGTGGCACGCCTGTTTTTTACGGGACGCGTGTGCCTGTGCAAACTCTGATTGATTACATCACCACAGGCGACACAATCGAGATATTCTTAGAGGATTTCCCAACTGTTAGTCGTGAACAAGTTGTACGTTTTTTGGAGACGGCAGGGCATTTCATGATAGCGCACGCTGATGAAAATACTCCTTGACGAATGCCTTCCAAAGCGCTTGAAAGGCGAATTAACAGGGCATGATGTTCAGACAGTTCCCGAAGCAGGTTGGGCTGGAAAGAAAAATGGTGTTTTACTCAAGCTGATGGTCGAAGTCTTTGATGTGTTCATTACTGTTGACCAAAATATGCAGTATCAGCAACCTCTTGAAGACTTACCCATTGCTTTCGTGGTTTTGGTCGCCCGCAACAACAAGCTGGAAACACTTCAACCAATGATGGCACAGGTTTTGTGGCTGCTTAATACGATTAAGTCTGGACAATTGGTTGAAGTCCGTGAGGGAAAATGATTTGCTTTTTGAGAAGCTCCTTTATTCTAACGGTGGCAATAACGGCGGGATATACCACTTCAAAAAGTGATTTTTGACAATGCTTAGTAGGATAGAAATGACCACATAACTCATTAGGATGAACCCGACTCCTCGTCTTATATCTGCATCCCAAAGAACCGGTGTTTCAATAATGAGGATAAAAAGGACAATCGGAATTGGTAAAAAGATTTGATAGCCCATAAACAACGTCTTCAAATCATATTCTTCGACGTAAGACGTGGATATGGTTTTTCGACAGGTCACTTGAATCAACTTGGCATAGATAAATCCGATACCTACAGCGAGCGTGCAACCGACGAGGGCACCTATCGGCACGCGGACAATACAATTTAGTACGACTTCGGGCAATGGCGGTGGCGGGTTATACACTATGTTCAAGAAATGAGGATCTTGAATCGTATCTGCATATGTCCACAGATAAAATATTAGTGCCAGTAAAATTCCGGCTAATGTTCCGTAACCTAATATGCGCCAGAAAATAAACGGCATAATTTCGCTGAAATGCTCAATTTGGTATTCATGCAGCGCCAATTCATCGGCATCAAGTTCTACTGACATCAGTTTTTACCTCAAAAGATCTAACTTGGTTTAAAGCCACCAACGCAGAAATTTACGCGACACAAGCAACCCGACAACTACGGCAATGGCGTAAGATAAAACGGGTACATATAGAATAGTTGGTAGCTCTGAAAAATCTTTGGTGAAGGATACGAGAAAAATAGTTGAAAAGACCATCAATCCGGTGGGTATCAGCAAATTTGACCATATAACTTTTCGCCGGAACGATTGTAGATCGTTAGTAGGATAGTAGACCCAAAATCGAATAAATGCCGCGTGAAGAATACCAACACTTAATCCCGCCATAATGCCGATAATTCCGCCTGCACCAACAATTTCAAGTAATGACATCATCGCCCAGAACAAACCATGCGTAAATAGGTCACTCGGTCTGCAAGCATCTGTACAAAACAGGTTCACGAATGGCGTTATACCGCAAACAAAAGCAATCCCTCCAAACACGCCGTAAGTAAACCACCACCGGCAAATAAACCAGAACACACGGAAGCGTTTCCGTGAGTGATTTGATGTCGAAACGACAGTTTGTTGTTCAGGCAACTATCCTCTCACTTTCTCGCTTTGATGAGCGCTGTATGAGCATTCATGATAATAGGCCTTTTGGCCCACTTGCGAACCCGTTTTACGCCTATTATTTTAAACGGGCTTTAACATACTATTCGATTGCAACGTTGGAATAATTTTGATACGTTGACTCGTTATTGAACACTACTATAATCGGTTCTGAGTGTTAGATGTTGTTTAAGCAAAATTAAGCAGTAAATTTTTTATCTGGAGGTTGTCACACAACATGAGTATACGCGCTGTACAAGCCACTGAAGCGATCCCTACACAGGAATACGTCACACCGGCTGACGATGAACCCGGCTCTCTGAACGGGGACGAGCCTCCCTCTATCGAAGAGGAGCCTCCCCACGCCCCGCCGCTTGCCAAAGCGGCTGCTCCCACGCGAACCCCACGCCCCGCCATCTGGGCAAGTGTCCCCGATTCCCAATGGGACGACTGGCGCTGGCAGCTCGCACACCGCCTCAACACTGTTGAGGAACTTTCCCAACTTATCCATCTAACGGACGAAGAACTGCAAGGACTCACTGCGGAGAATAAATTCCGTGTGGATGTCACGCCGTATTTCGCTAGTCTGATTGACCCTGATGACCCGCAATGTCCGGTGCGACGGCAGGTGATTCCATTGGGGCGCGAACTGGAAGCCTTCGAAGGCATGATGGAAGACAGCTTGGCAGAGGACGCACATAGCCCTGTCCCCGGCCTCGTTCACCGTTATCCCGACCGTGTGCTGATGCTCATCACCACACAGTGCGCCAGCTACTGCCGTTACTGCACCCGCAGCCGCATCGTCGGCAGCCCGCATGAGAATTTCAGCAAGACCGACTTTGAAGCCCAGTTGGATTATCTACGCCGTACGCCACAAGTCCGTGATGTGCTGATTAGCGGTGGCGATCCGTTGACGCTCGCGCCTAAAACGCTCGATTATATTTTGAGCAACTTGCGCGCCATCGAGCATATCGAGATCATCCGTATTGGCAGCCGCGTACCCGTTTTTATGCCCCAGCGCATCACCGATGAATTTTGTGCCATGCTGCGCCAATATCACCCGCTGTGGATGAATGTTCACATCAACCACCCCAAAGAAATCTCGCCAGAACTGAGCGTCGCACTGGCGAAACTCGCCGATGCCGGTATCCCTCTCGGCAACCAGAGTGTGCTGCTGGCGGGTATTAACGACAGCGTCAACATTCAGCGTGAACTGGTGCATAAACTGGTTCGCAACCGCGTCCGTCCCTATTACCTGTATCAATGTGATCTGGTGAAAGGCGCGGGACACTTC
>JACDGI010000226.1 GCA_013821665.1 Anaerolineae bacterium | reverse complement strand
CACCAGTACAACGTTGCCCGAATCGCTCCGATTGCCAAGCCTGAAGGTATCGATACGCATAAGTGGGTCGCGGTTGATCTGTACGAGCAAACTTTGACAGCTTATGAAGATGACAAACCAGTGTTCGCCACTTTGATTTCATCCGGCCTCAAGGATTGGGGAACCAACGAGGGTTTGTTCCATGTTTACCTGCGCTACGAACGCACATCAATGAGCGGCGCGGTTCAGGGTTCAGACTTTTACTCGCTGCAAGAAGTACCGTGGACAATGTACTTTGACCATGACATCGCTTTGCATGGAACTTATTGGCATGATGGTTTTGGCTACCGTCACAGTCACGGTTGTGTCAATATGTCGATCACGGATGCCCATTGGCTGTACGAATGGAGCGCCTCCGAAACCGATTACAGTGTGCCGAATGATCCCGGTATGGCCGTTTACGTCTACAGCAGCGGAGCCTACGACAGCTAACACAGCCACTCGCCGAATTGCATTTCGAGGGCGCAAAACATATTGCGCCCTTTTTGTTTAATCTCTCCGCATTGATCTTGGCGTGCTTGGCGACTTGGCGGTTAATTCTAATTTGTATTTATTCCCGTCCGACCATCGAATTAATCAACGGTTTGAGCTGCTCGGCCAACTGGTGATACGAGTAATATTTTCGTCCCAACTCATAATTTTCCTTGACGATCTTGCTCACCTTTTTGGGATGTTCCAGCAGGTCGCGCACACGGTTCACCGTTTCATAGGTCACAAACTCCTCGAAGTTAATGACCTGAAAGCCTTTTGGCTCAATATCTGTTTTGAAGATCTCGTAGGTGCCCATCACGATTGGACGCTTATAGTAAACCGTTTCGAGGAAGGCATTACCAAACCCCTCCACCGTTGATGGATAAGTCACTATATCCGCCGCTTGATAAGCATCTTCAAGTGAAAAGATTTTCGTGCCGTTTTTGTCTACACCGCGTTGATAACCGAAGTGTGCCTCCGCAAAGATCACCCGCACTTGCATGGCTTTGGCATAATCTTCTAAGAAGTGTTTGTAACCCATGCCCTCATCACCGGCGGAATGGCTAATGACAAGTACAGCTTTATCACCTAAACGCCGTGCCAGATCAATCGCTTGTTCGATACGTTTGCGTGGCACGATCCGCGTCGGTTGCAGCAGAAAATACGCGTCATCCTTAATCCCCAGAACTTGACGCACATCGTTCGAGTAATCATCAACCTGTGGCGGATGGTGAAAATCCATGACATTCGGGATGAGCGTTACCGAGGCCACACCTGTTCGCAACGCCAGTTGATGGCTGGCAAAGGAGTTAATGACCACATGATGAATACTAGAAAATGTGGGAGGGAAAGCCGCCCGTAAATAATCGGCAGCAGCGCCAATTGCGAATCGGCTGCGTTCCCAGCTAAAGTCGTGGTGATGGCCGATGGTTGGGATGCCTGTCTCGGCAATGACTTCTGCCAGCGCCAATCCTAGCGGAATATTCATGGGGATCGACAGCGCATTTTCAGCAATCAGTATATTGATGTCGAACTGTTTGATAAATTTATACAGATGATCCTTCAAATGTTCTTTAAGCCGCTGGACGGTGTTGGATGTCTCGCGGGTTCGTGTGCTGTCACCGAATAAATCATTGTTGACGCTCAATACATCGGGTGCATTGAAGTGCGCTTCTGGAACAACATAGCGCCGGTCAGCCGCCCAATCAGCTTCACCCGCGAAACAAAAGCACTCGCAATCCATTGTCGCTAATGTGTTCGACCATTTGAGTGTTTCCAACGATACGCCATCTGTTCCTGCTAAACGCGTTGATACAAAGCCGATATGGTGGGTCATGATGTCGCTCCTGTGGCGGGTAAGTGGATCCGAACGCTTTTCTAACCTCATCCCCCCGAACTTAAGGGGCGCGAAATTCCATTTCGTCCTACAATCGTAAATGAAGATTGTAAGATACTCATGAAAAGGGAATATGATGCCACAATTTTTACAAAACACACCGGTCATAGCCGTCATCGTGGTGCTGGTGGTGTTATTCATTATGGGGTTGCGGATCGTGCAGGAGTATCAGCGGGCGGTGGTGTTCCGTTTGGGGCGTTACAGCCGCACCGGTGGGCCGGGTGTGTTCTGGGTCGTGCCATTTTTGGAATATACTCGCACGATTGATATTCGTACCATCACTGAGGCCATTGAACCGCAGGAAACCATCACCCGTGACAGCGTGACGATTAAGGTCAATGCCGTCGTTTGGTATAAGGTGACGAGTCCATCGAAGGCGACGATTGCCGTGCGCGATTATGCCCGTGCGGTCAATCAAGCCTCATTGACCTCACTGCGTAACATCATTGGTCAGCATGACCTTGATGAAATTCTGCGTGATCGTGACAAAATTAACGCTCAGTTACAGAAGAATGTCGATGCAACCACTGAGCCGTGGGGGGTGCAAATCGAAGCTATCGAAATGAAAGATGTTGAAATCCCCGTGTCGATGCAGCGGGCGATGGCGCAAGAAGCTGAAGCAGTGCGTGAAAAACGTGCCCGTATTATCAAGGCACAGGCCGAACTGGAATCTTCAGTTAAATTGGCAGAAGCCTCGCAACTGATCGTTCAGAATCCGGCGGCATTGGAACTGCGTCGTATGCAGATGATTTCCGAAGTGGGCGCGGAACATAACAGCACCACCGTGATCCTTGTGCCGTCGGATTTCGTGAATCTGGCAGGCAGCCTGAACACGATGATTAATAACAACATGACCAATTCGCGTCGGCAGGCAGCAGAAGATCTTGAACATCGGCAGAAGCAGCAAGGGCATCAACCGCAGCCTCCGACCCCTCCGCCAGCACCACAACCTGCCGCCACGACGCAGCCTATCCCGCCACAACCGTGATTGGTCGCTATTGAAGAAATTTATCTTATCTTGAGGCCTTCTCCCTCCCTCGTTCTTATTAGGGAGGGAATGCCCGTTAGGGTCATGTTCCAATGTAATCTGAAAAGGGATTAAGTTTCAGCGAATGAGGCGAAAACAATTGCCACCTAATGAATGCAATTCAAAGACAGGCGGTTGATTGCGAGGCCAAGTAAGCAAGTCATGACGACGTAGCCATTCGCGAATGATAGGACTGCGAAATTCAGGGCAATGATTCCAGAAGCCCGGAGTGAGAGAGAAGTGATGAGTTTGACCGTCTAATTCAACTTCGATCTCTGTCCACGAGGGTTCAAAAAATTGAGTACGGTTCGGGAAACCAACACGAATGCCGTAGGTGCTGTTACCGCCATTCCATGCCTTTACTTTCATGATTATTCCTTTGGGAAGATCAAACTCAATCATTTTTGAATAACACCACATCAGGTTAACAAGAATATAAGAGTATTAAAGGTGCTAGAGAAGGGGTTTCTTTTACTTCTCTAGCAATCGCACTGGCTTCAACAACGTCTGATCAAACTGCCCAATATCTTCTGGCCTCATCCGTTCGAGTTCTGTCCGTACTTTGGACGAATCCTCGCGTAGCTGCTGAACGTCAATCCCTTGACAGACATCCGGCAGATGCGCCAACCACCGGATACTCCGTCGCAGCATTTTTAGCGCCCCGCGATAGTTGCCTCGTGTGATCTGATAATAGCCGATTCCCACTTGCAGCGTCCCTTGATACAAATCTCGCACCGGACCTCGCGTCTGCCGCCACAGTTCCTCAAATAAATCGTGCTGTCGATGATATTCGCCTGTGTTGAATAACGCGACGGCTTCAAGCGCCAGCGGTGGCAGCGCCTCTTCACATTCGCAATCCAATTGTTCGGCGGTGGCTATGTCGAATACCTGCGCATAATCCGCTACCAATTGCGGTAGCGCTTCCAGAAGTTCATGTGGCGTTAAGGCCAAATCCGCACCGATACTGAGGGCTGCATGACGCACATCCGCCGCTTCAGCAATCAGCAGGATCGGGATGTAGCGGGTGACGGGGCTGGTTTTGGGAGTGGTCGTCCAGAAATGCCAATCACTGGAGTCGCCATCGACCAGAATTAGCGCGGCGTGGTCATCTGCCAGATGCTCGACATAACCCGTTGGATCAATGTACGAAATGATGCGGTATGTGTTTTCTAATTGGTTCCGCAGAGGAATTTCCCAAACAGGTTTACCCGTTACGATCAGAACTGATTGTGTCATCATAACCTCTTAACTGTTGACACATCTATTCTATCCAATTTGCGGGGTATATCTATCGGGGGAGTTTCAAATCATTACAACAAGCAGAGTGATTATATTTGAACTCTGCTTGTGTAAATCGGTTTTTATTTAGGATCGTACATTTGCGATTTAATGTATTCAGCCAAATCTTTTGGCATGGGTGTTTCAGCCAATCCTTCTTGATAGACGACTCTGGCTACCGATTCTGCAATCGCTACGGATACGGCACGGATGTCCGAAAGGGGCGGATAAATCTTACCTTCTTTCAAGTCGGCATCCGAAACTTGTTTGGCTAAGGTGCGAGCCGCTGCCGTGAACATTGCGTCCGTCACATGACGCGCACCGCTGACGACAATACCCAATCCTACACCGGGGAAAATATACGAGTTGTTGGCTTGTCCGGGCGTATAGATCATATCGTTCAGGGCTACCGGCGGGAAAGGACTACCGCTGGCAAAAATAGCACGTCCTTTACTCCATTGGTAGGCTTCCTCGGCTGTGCATTCAGATTTTGAGGTCGGGTTGGACAGCGCAAAAATGACTGGACGGTCATTAAGACGAGTCATCGCTTCGACAACCGGCTGTGTGAACGTATGTGGAATGCCGGATGCACCAATGAGGATGGTTGGATGAAGGGTTTCAATAGCCGATTGGAGATCAGGTACAAAAGTATGTTGGTGAGCAAATGGAAGTTTGTGGTGGGCAAGATCTTTTCGGCTGTTCACGACCAACCCTGTTGAGTCGACAAACCAGCAGTGTTGGCGTGCTTCTTCAATGGAAAGTCCTTCATCGGTCATAGCCGAAGCAAGCAAACTCCCGATGCCGATACCGGCTTCTCCTGCCCCTAAGAACAAGATAGTTTGATCACTCAGACGCTGTCCGGTAATTTGTAACGCCGAAAGTATCCCCGCCAGTGTTACGCCCGCCGTTCCCTGAATATCATCATTGAAGACACGCTGTTGATCGCGGTATTTTTCCAACAGACGAAATGCGTTTTGATTGCCAAAATCTTCAAATTGGATCAGTGCCTTGGGGAAACGCTTCTGAACAGACATGATAAATTCATCAATCAGCGAATCGTAAGCGGCTCCGCGTGTACGGTGCTTTTGTAATCCGATATAATACGGATCATTCAGGTGTTTAGGATTTTCGGTGCCTACATCAATCGTCACCGGCAGACAGTAGCTCGGATGAATACCGGCACAAGCGGTATACAGCGCCATCTTGCCAATCGGAATACCCATGCCGTTCGCGCCCAGATCGCCCAGACCTAAGATGCGTTCTCCATCGGTAACGACGATGACACGAATATCTTTTTCCGGCCAGTTGGCGAGTACTTGGTCGATTTCTCCCCGGTCATCCTCAGAGATGTACAGCCCACGTCCGCTGACGTAAACCTCACTGAACTCCTGGCAAGCCTGCCCGACGGTTGGCGTATAAATGATTGGCATCAATTCAGCCAAGTGTCGTATGAGGGTGTAGTAAAACAGGGTGTGATTACGCGATTGTACGTCCATCAAGTAGACATATTTTTCGAGATCACTGTTCTTGTGGTGGAAATTTGCCATCACATTGTTGGATTGTTCGTCAATCGTTCTCACGCGAGGGGGAAGCAAACCGCGCAATTTTCGGTTGCGACGCTCTTGGGTGGTAAAGGCCATTGATCGGTTCGACTGTGGGCTGTGTAGCAAATCCAAACCGGTTAAGGTTTGCGTTTCATTATAGACATCTTCTTTTATGAACATAGCTGCTTCCCTTTTTGATCTTAGAGTAGGGTGTATCGAAATACTGCTACGCTAACGATATAAACTATCTCTTGACTGTAAATCTGTTTCGTTAATGAGCATGAGTACAGTTTGTCACCTAAGGGGTGTGATGAATTCCACATGCCCGTTGATACTCGCTCGAATACGATGCATAGTGGTATCATAAAGAAACAATTCCCTTAAGTAATTCAATGATGAGAGAAAGGACAATCCTCATGGTGATTGCCACGGCACCTGACCAAGAACTATCGATTGATCGTATTAGCGAACTGCTGGGAGCAGACTCCGAAACCCTGCTCAACCACAAATGTGAAACCATCAGCAAAGATGTGTTGCACTTGCCCGGAAATGATTTTGTTGACCGAGTATGGACGAGTAGTGATCGCCATCCTCAGGTTTTACGCAGCATCCAACAAATGCTCGATCATGGACGCTTGGGCGGCACAGGTTACCTCAGCATCCTCCCCGTCGATCAAGGCATCGAACACTCTGCGGGCGCATCATTTGCTAAAAACCCGGCTTACTTTGATCCCGAAAATATCGTCAAACTGGCGATTGAAGGCGGCTGTAATGCGGTTGCCTCGACCTTCGGTGCTTTGGGTATCGTCGCCCGTAAGTACGCCCATCGCATTCCCTTTATGGTCAAAATCAACCACAACGAACTGCTGACTTACCCCAATAAGTTCGATCAGGTTATGTTCGGCACCATCAAAGAAGCATGGAATATGGGTGCGGTCTGCGTCGGCGCGACTGTTTATTTCGGTTCGGATGAAAGCACTCGCCAACTCGTACAGGTTGCGGAAGCCTTCGCCTACGCGCATGAACTCGGTTTGGCAACGGTTCTCTGGTGCTACACCCGTAATCCCGGCTTTAAGGTCAACGGTGTCAACCACGAAACTTCGGCTGACCTCACCGGACAAGCCAATCACCTCGGCGTAACCATTCAGGCCGACATTGTTAAGCAAAAACTGCCGACTCAAAACGGTGGTTTCAAAGCCTTGAATTCCGGCGGCTCATCCTATGGTAAATTGGACGAACGCATTTACAGTAAGCTCACCAGCGATAATCCCATTGATCTGACCCGCTATCAAGTGGCGAACGGTTACATGGGACGTGCCGGCCTCATCAACTCCGGTGGTGCCAGCAGCGGCGAGGGCGACCTTGAAGAAGCGGTTAAGACGGCAGTGATTAACAAACGTGCCGGTGGTATGGGTCTCATCAGCGGACGTAAGGCTTTCCAACGTCCGATGGACGAAGGCGCGGCGCTCCTGCGTTCCATTCAGGATGTTTACCTCTGCAAAGATGTAACAGTCGCCTAATTGATCCGAGCCACATTAGTATTGCAAAAGGCCTTCGTAGGGAATGGTCTGAGACCATTCCTTTTTGTTTCCTCACCTCCAATGGTCTTATCCCGGATTGACTTAGAGTGCGCTCTAAGCGGTAAACTCTCCTCACTCAAATAAGTAGGAGGCGAGCGATGCAGCAGCGAAATATGGGTAAAACCGGTCTCAAAGTTAGTGAATTGTGCCTTGGTGCGATGACCTTTGGCCGCGAAAGCACCGAGGAAGTCAGCAACCAAATCCTCAACTGTTTTGTTGAGGTCGGTGGCAACTTCATTGATATAGCCGATGTTTACAGTCGGGGTATTTCTGAAGAAATTTTAGGACGCTGGCTCAAAACCCAACAGCGCGACGAATTGGTGATTGCCACCAAAGTCCGTTGGGGTATGGGTGATGGCGCGAATAACGTTGGACTCAGCCGTAAGCATATCATCGCCGGTGTCGAAAATAGTCTACGTCGCCTGCAAACGGATTACGTTGACCTTTATCAAGTTCACGCATGGCATCCCACCACACCTCTCGAAGAAACCCTCAGCACTTTGAACAACCTTGTCGAATCTGGCAAAGTCCGTTATATCGGTGCCAGCAATTTCAGCGGCTGGCAGTTGCAAAAAGCCATCGACCTCAGCCACCAAATGGGATGGGAAGCCTTTAGCTGCTTGCAACCCCTTTATAACCTTCTAGATCGCGAGACCGAATGGGAATTGTTACCCATCTGTCGCAACGAAGGCTTGGGAGTCATCCCTTGGAGCCCCTTACGCGGTGGTTGGCTCAGTGGTAAATTCCAGCGTGGCATGACCACCCCAACTGAAGGCACACGCGTCAAAACGGCTGAAGAAAAAGGCTGGGGCGAATCATGGGGTGCTTACAACAACGAACACACATGGTCGGTGATCGACGCGCTGTTTGCTGTCGCTGATGAAGCGGATAAATCACCCGCGCAGGTTGCCCTGAATTGGGTACTGTGCCAACCGGGTATCACCGCACCGATTATTGGTGCGCGTACCATGCAGCAGCTCGAAGATAATTTGGGTGCAGCCGATTGGTCGCTCACACCTGACCAATTGCATAAACTCAATCAGGCCAGCACCAAACCGCTGCCATATCCATATGCTTTGCTCAGCACCATGTAAATTTTGTTTGATGCTACCATCCACATTCTATTGATGGGTATTTGGGCGGGATTTTTCCCGCCCGATTTTTTCCTTATTGTGGGCTACTCTCATCATAGTAATAGCTGAACTGTGGCTTCATACTCGGATCAATCTTGATGGCGCAATCCGTATACTGGCGATAGTAAGTCTTCGATGCCTCTTGATCTGTGAGTTGGTCTGCATCGGCCTTCGGGATGACACTGGCACATTCACGGAAGGCTTTGGCATACGTTTCCGCCTCTGCTAAATCCTTATCCAAATCACCATTTTCTAAGACATAATCGTCAAAGGCTTTGTTGAGCCACATCGGTTCAATGTAGTCGCCATAGCTGCTGCTTCCCCCACCGAATTGACCGGGAAAAGTGATAGTATTCGGCTTCTGAAAGGTTTCCGAAAAGCCCTTATAAAGCGCCGTTACGTCATCGCCTTGTGCGGTCGCAATCGTCGGATCACTAATCTGGGATTGTCGTGCGGGCATTCCACCTAACAAGTCAGGCCGCTTGGCGATCTGTGCCAGCCACTTATAACAGGCATCAGGACTCTGGGCATGGCTTTGGATATAGCCCGCGCCAATACCGTAAGCTACTGGAATAAGTTGGCTGCCTTCCGGGAAATTCGCCAACCGCGAAGGATCTTGGTTCTCACTATTGGCACGGTTTTGCAAACGCCAGTTATAAGTCGAGAGGGTATCGTCTGCGATAGGCGAATTCGAACTGCCGAATGATCCGCCGTTCGTGAACAATTTCTGATAACCGATATAACCTGCTTTTGCCAAATCCAATACTTGCCGGACAGCATCGACCGTTGCCGGATCAGTAAAGTTAATGGTTGGTGGTGAAGTTCGGTAATCATAAGGCACACCACCGTAAGCGGCGATCAACATCAGCAGGTAGGTATTGCCGTATGTGCCGGGGACAAATACCGGATCTGTTTCTTTATCAAGTACACCGTGCAAACTTTGGAGCGCGTCCTTAAAAGCATCGACGGTCCAACCATTTTCAGGTGAGGGCAGGTTTGCCTTCGTGAACAGATCCTTGTTGTACCACAGTACCGAGGGCTCAATCACAATCGGATACGCCCAGATATGGTCATCGCGCTTCACTTGGTCAAGTACGGTGCCGATGAAGTCGTTCTTGTCAAAATTGGGGTCGGCATCAATAAAGGGGTCGAGGGCCATAAAGTTTTCGAGTTTCATTGATGACACTTGATTGTAGGGCTGGTAGTAACAGTCGAGCGCGTCCAAATCCTTTTGGTCATAGAACTGTGTTTTGATTTCGACATTGCCGACCGACGGATTCGCCGCTAAAAATTCATCCGTAACCTGTTTCCATGCATCTTGGTTGGAGGAATTATCAACACCCAAACCAACATGCAGCACAATCTGATCTGAATTGAAAGAAGGTGTTGGAACAGCGGTGCTGACGTAAACGGTTGCTGTTCCGTGACGGGCTGATGCGACCTGAAGTCCCTTTATCGCCTCTATTTGTGCTTCTTGGATAGCGGCTTTGCTGTCAAACGGCGTAGTATCATCGACATCTTTGTTGATGGCGTTGTCCAAATAATCTTGGAAGCGCAGTTCAGAAGGCGGCACGGCGTTTTCGATTGCCTTGTCAATAATATCTTGAACAGCTTTAGGAATAGGTTGCGGAACGAAACTCGTGTTTTCGGCTTTCATGCCCACCATGCTCCGCCGTGCAGGTGTTGAACCGAAGAACACACTTAAGATATCGGCGTTGCTGGTCATGAAATTTGCCAACGCATAGGCTAATTCAGGATTCAGTGTGCCAGCGCTGACAGCGAAACCCTGAACGTCTATCCCAGCAACACCACCGGGAAGTAAGGATGCCGCCCACTGCTGCTCAGTATCGGTACTTGGGTTGATCAACTGCCACGGTTGAGAGAAGCTAAGTGGCACTTTGTTATAGTCGAAGTTGCCAGTAGCCGCGATGTCTTTCTGAAGGGCTTTCCATTCGTCAATGAACGCTGGTAAATCTGGGCTGTCGAATTTGGGTGTGCTGGGGCTGACACTCGAATCATAGAATGTTTGCTTGGTTAAACCATAGAAAAACAACGCTGGATTGTAAATCTGCGCGCCCGGCATATCGACTTTGCCATCAGCAGTATGTGTCGTTAAAGCGCGGGCAGCTTGTGCCAGTTCATCAAATGTCCAATTTTCGTTCGGGTAAGCTAGCCC
>JACDGI010000999.1 GCA_013821665.1 Anaerolineae bacterium | reverse complement strand
GCCAAAGATCTGGCAGCGCTCAAGACACCTGCTGAGGAACTGGGCAGTATCAAGGGCAAAGCCGCCGCAAGACGCGCTAGTGGCAGACCATACATCGAAAATCCACCGGCACCCACTACGCGCAAGCGACCTGTGGCAGCGACCCTCTCCAAAAAAGATAAAGACAAAAAGAAGCGTCCACCACCGGGAGGTCGGCGTAACCAGAGGACCGGCGCGAAATGACCGTTTCGGCAGATGTGCAAGCCTACGTTGCGCGGCAGCCCCGCTTGCACTGGCGGCGCGTCATGCTGCGTGGCCTGATCCGGTCGTTGGGCTTCAAAGTGATATGGGATGTAAACATCACTGGAACGGAAAATATTCCTGCTGGCGGCCCAACGATCATTATGATGAACCACATCTCGATGATTGATCCGGTGCTGTGCATGGGCGCAGTCACCAACCGCTTCGTCATACCCATGACCAAAATCGAGAATATGAACCACCCCATCATCGGGCCATTCGTGCGCTGGTGGGGCGCTTATACCATCAATCGCGGCGAGATTGACCGTAAGGCGATCACGAACTCGATTGAACTTATTAAGCATGGTCAGTTGATTTTGATCGCTCCTGAAGGTCACCGTCACCCTGAAGGCTTGGGCGAGTCGAAAGATGGATTGGCTTTCATCGCGACCAAAGCCGATGCGGTGATTGTCCCCACAGCCATTTCAGGTGCGGTCGGCTGGAATAAAAAACTATTCCGCTTCCAACGCCCCCACATCAACATCAATTTTGGGCGACCGTTCAAATTCAAAACTGACGGCAGCCGCGTCCCGCGTGAGGCACTGGCTGCCATGAGCCACGAGGCCATGTACCAGTTGGCAATTACAGTCAAAGACGAAACCAAGCGTGGTTTCTACAACGACCTGAGCAAAGCAACCACTGAGTATTTGGATTTTGTTAAAGTTTGAAGGGGTTTCTACGAAGTGACGACTCAGTAAATAGCTCTTGACAGTAGTATTTGAGTTCACCTCTCACTTCCTCTGACAAATTCTTGGTGGATAAGATTAAGAGGCAGCCAGGAATTGCGGATAACAATATGCCAATCAATACAGCGATGCGTTCGACGTGACCGTAAACCACATTAAAAAAGAAGAAAATCCACGAAACGATTGAAATACCAATCACAAATAATTCTATCGGTTGCCCCACATAGCAATGAGCATAAACTTTACCATCTATCGGTTCGCGACTTAATTTGCCAATAAGTTCGCCGCGTCCAGTACCGCGCCCATAACTTCGACTCATCCCAAGCCAAAAATAAACATCTTCGCCATCCCACAGAACTTCCCTTACTCCGTAGTAAGCCTGTTTCTTGTCATTGTTATTCGACGCGAATGCTAACTTCGCGTAGCATTCCTCAAGTTTTAGGTGGGTAGTAAATTCAATTTCCTCTACCCACATCAACGGTATCGATAATTTGAGTGGGTTCTGCTGCCATTGAATAAATTTCACAACTTGGCCTCTTTAATATCTCTCATTATCTATACCAATGAGAAGCATGTCGCCCGAATATTAGGGGTACACAACGTAGACAAATTATCTGTCCGTTAAAATTGGTTTGAATCCTTTTGTGCATTTCCACACTCTTACTGAATGAACGTCAATATCATCAGGAGAGTGTGAAATGTTTTACCCCAAAAATGTCCCCAACTGGGAACGTATCATCCGCATTGTGCTTGGCATCATACTCATTGCTATTCCCTTAGTTCAGCCATCATTCGGGCCAATTGGTGCTATTCTGTTGATTGCATCCGGTGTATTCACTATCGTGACTGGCTTTGTCGGTTGGTGTCCAGCCTGTGCATTAGTCGGACGCAAAATCAAACAGCAGCAATCCAAGTTAGGATCGTAATCAGCAATGGTATCGCTTATCCAAAATGCGATAGATGGCAACACTGAAGCAATCGAAAGTTTATTGCTTCAGTCCCAACCATCGCTGACCCGTTTTGCTCGGAAGTTCTGTGCCACACCGGATGATGTGGAAGATGCCGTACAAGAATCGTTATGGATTATTTACCGCAAAATCAACAGCTTACGCACCAGTAAAGCCTTTGTGTCGTGGATTTTCCAGATCGTCCGTAACGAATGTTATGCCTTACTGCGGCACGAAAAGTTTGCGCTAGATCACATTGAAATTTCGAAACTCGATTATCTGGATTACACCTCCAGCACAGACC
>JACDGI010000998.1 GCA_013821665.1 Anaerolineae bacterium | reverse complement strand
GCCATGTTTCAAATGGCGACTTCGAAAGCCCTTGGCACACCGCTGGACAGCAGCAGCCCTTTGATCCTTACGGCGAAGGCCATTGTCGTGACACCGAAATCATAGATTTTACGAGACGACGCTTTTAAGTACAAACAAAAAAGTTCTTCGGAATGTTTTGTAGGGGAGCACCTGTGTGTGCTCCCATTTTCCCGCATAATTATTTCGCTTGTACTTAAAAGGTTATCGAAACTTCTTCCTAGCACGCCTTTTGATTCCCATAGTCATATCAACCTTGTTGTCCTAGCCACTCTGCAAATCGGTCAATCCAATGATCACACGGAATATTTTGTTGCGTCATTCCAAACCCGTGACCACCTTGAGCGTAAATATGCAGTTCGACTGGCTGCTTGGCATCTTTCCATGCCGAATACAACTGCATACTCCCATCCGAAACCATCGTTATGACCGGATCATCACTGGCAAAAGCCATGAATAATGGCAAGACTTTTTCTTGTGGCATCAAATCCGGCGAACCCGGACTGTAGATTGAAGCCACAAAGTTTGGGCTGCTTTCGGCCTCGGTCTGTGAGCATACGCCCGCTGCAACCACTCCACCTGCCGAAAAACCGAGAATACCAATGTGCTGTGGATCAATATGCCATTCAGCCGCCCGTTCCCGAACCACATGGATTGCTTGGATTCCATCGCTGACGGCTAATGGGATTTGCCCGTTAATCTGAGCCATATCCGGTCGTTGATGCTGCCGCAGAAATTCCTGATCATCGTCAGCCGTTGGCAGAAGTCGATATTTCAGAACGAACGCCGCGATCCCATGTGTGCTGAGCCATTGCGCCACATTCGTTCCCTCAATCTCGATGGGCAGGGCACTAAAACCACCACCCGGACAGATAACGACAGCCGCACCTTTTGCGACTGCCGCGTCAGGCAGATAAGCGGTCATACTCGCTTGTGTCACATTACGCACCACCTTCATATCCTTGACCTGATTATTAAAGCGTGGGCTGGTGATGACCGTTTCTTGTTCGCTCTTGACCATAACACCTTCCGACCACAGTGGAATAATTTCAACGTTCATCAACTGTCTTCTCCTTCTTCCGCCCACCGAATATTGGCACGGATGCGCTCCAACACCGATAACATGGCATCCTGTTCCTCTTGGCTAATACCCTCCAGAAATCGCGCTTGAAAGCTTTGGTAGACCTCAAGTTGCGCGGTCGCCATTTGAGTACCAGCAGCAGTCAACGAAACCAATGTGTAGCGATTGTCTTGCGGGTCAAAACGGCGGCTAACGATTCCTTCGGCTTCAAATTGTTTGATCTCACGCGTCAATGTCGCCCCATCAATCACTAAGCGCTCCTGTAGAGAGGCATGGCTTATTTCACCATGTAACAGACTTAACAGCAGTTGCGAACGAGTCTGGCTGAGGCCGATATACTGGGAGAAAGCACGTTTGGCATCGGTACAGGTCAATGACAATTGGACAAGTAAGTTTTTATCAAAGCTGGTCATAAGCGCTTCCTATTCTTAGTATGGTTCTCTTTATATGCTCAATTGTTGATTTTGTCAATTATTGACAAAATCAAGAAATTACTGGATACTTTGGAAGTTCATACTACTGATCGATAAGTTTTAGAGGAGATAAGTCATGTCATTAGCCGAAAACCGTGCCTTAGCCTACCGTGTTTATGATGCCATCAATCAGCAGGACGTTACCACCTTGGACGAACTCTTTGATCCCAATATCATCCGCCATGCTGCTGGTGAAGTGGGTATCGAAAAGGCGCACGAAGCCCTGCAAAAAGCCTTCGCCGGTGGTGCTATTAAACGTTTTGTGGTCGAGGATGTGCTGGTGGATGGAGATAAAGCTGCCCTACGGGTGCATGTTCATGACACAATGGATGAATCCGTTCCACCACTGTTCATCATTATGGAAATCTTCCGTTTCGAAAATGGACGCGTCACCGAAATTTGGGGTGCTGGCACCAAGCGCCAACCATCGAATTAAATAGGTGAATTGTGTCTTTCTTGTGATAGCATGTGGGACATAATTGAGGGTGTGCAGGGGTAGGCATACTTTTATTGAGTCGCCTTTAAGGCTTGTCCGGTATTGTTTTACACAAATGCCTACAAGATTCGTACTTCTTTAGCCCAAAATCCTGTTTTTGTAGGGGCGCGGATTTATCCCGCCCGCACTTATCAAAGAAAAATACCTTTTA
>JACDGI010000225.1 GCA_013821665.1 Anaerolineae bacterium | reverse complement strand
GGTTATCCGTCAGGTTAGTGGCAAGGAACGGCAGGATACCCATGATAATTGTGCCAGCGAAAGCGATGTAAATCGCCCAATTAACATACTCGGTAGCGCCTTCAGCTTTGTCACCATCACCGTCACGCAGATACATGTTGACGATGATACGCACATAATAGAATGCGCTCACCACACTCGTCAGCACGCCGATGATCGCCAGCGGAATGAGGTTGGCTTCAAGCGCTGCACGGAAAACATACCACTTGCCAATGAAACCGGCTGTAAGGGGTATACCTGTCAAGCTGAGCATGAAGACAGCCATCATGAAAGCGAGAGCCGGACGACTCTTGGCAAGCCCGACGAAATCTTCAAGGGTTGTGCCGGTACCATCATCTTTTTCAATCGCCATTGCTACACCGAACGCGCCGAGGTTGGTGAACATGTAAGCGATCAAGTACAGCAAGGCCGCACGAATGGCTTCCAAGCCTAGACCTGCGGTACCTGCGGCAGCGACCGCCATCATAATATAGCCCGCATGAGCAATCGACGAATAGGCCAGCATACGCTTGATATTGGTCTGGGCAATCGCGACGAAGTTACCGAGGATCAAGGTGGCAGCGGCAACGAGCCAGAATGTTTGCTGCCAAGCGGCTGTGGTGTCGCCATTCTTTAAGATGAAAGCGGGCAGTGCGATGGTTACAATGCGTAACAGGGCTGCGAAACCACCAATTTTAGCGCCAACGCTCATGAAGGCTGTCACGGGTGTGGGAGCGCCTTCGTAAACATCGGGTGTCCACATATGGAAGGGAACAACCGCGACTTTAAAGCCCAAGCCCACCAAAATGAGGCCGGAACCAAGTAATAACAAGAATGCACCAGAGCCACCGGTGGCAACAATGAGTTGAACACCTGCGAAAATCGTGGGCAAGCTGGTCGAGCCAGTCGCACCGAAGACAAGCGCTGAGCCATAGACGAAGAAGGCGCTGGCAAATGCTCCGAGAATAAAATACTTCATACCGCTTTCTTCCGAGCGCACATCAGGCACACGGAAAGCAGCGAGTACGTACAGCGGAATGCTCAACAACTCCAGCGCCACGAAGATGGTGACCAGATCGTTAGCACTCGCCATGAACATCATACCGCTTAAGCTAAAGAGTATCAGCGCATAAAATTCGCCGCGTTCGATTCCGGTACGCTTGAGATAGTCGATGCTCATCAATATGCTGATGAAACCAGTAACCAGAATGACGACGTTGGCAATACTTGTAAAGCTATCCGCTGCGAACATGCCGAGAAAAGCTGTTCCATTTTCATTGAAGGTGAATAAATTCACCACGAAGCTAAAAACAATGATGCCAAGCGCCAGAAACGCGGTTACGACCTTACGATCACGCGGAATAAATACCACATCAACCAGCAGCAACAAACAGGCACCTATCGCAAGGACTATACCGGGCGCAGCCATCCACATGTTTAAATCAGCAAAGCTGGGAACTGAGAACATAATCTACCCCTAAAAGTTGAGACTCTTTCAATAGAAGGGCGGATCAGTAACCCGCCCAGATACCTCTACATAATGCTTAGCGCAGCACAGTACTCGCGGCGCTGTTAAGGTTCTGCGCGACTTGATTAACGGTTGGACCCATCGAGTCGAAGAAGGTCTTAGGCTGCACACCGATCCAGATGATAACCACAATCATAGCAACTAACACGGCAGTTTCCTGCCATTTTAGTCCTTCAAGATGTTTGTTCTCTTCAATGGTGACTTCACCCATGAACACCTTCTGGAACATGTAGAGCATGTAGACTGCCGAAAGGATAACGCCCAAGGTCGCGAACAGGGTGAAGAAGAAGCCGAGCGTCGTGCTACCGAGTGAACCCATCAAAATGGTGAATTCGCCGACGAAACCGTTCAAACCGGGCAAACCCATGCTGCTGAGGGTTATCAGAAGGCTGAGGCCACCGAATACCGGCAAGACCTTCCAGATACCGCCATAAGCAGCGATGTCTTTGGTGTGACGGCGTTCGTATAAGACACCGACCAGCAAGAACAAGCCGCCGGTGCTGATGCCGTGATTCACCATTTGCAGAATGGCACCCTGAATACCAATGTTATTAAGGGCGAAAATGCCTAAGATCACGAAACCCATATGGCTGACGGATGAATAAGCAACGAGCTTTTTAACATCGGTTTGGGCGTAGGTGACCCATGCGCCGTAGATAATGCCGATGACCGCGAGTGTCGCCACAAAGGGTGCCCATGCATGAGCGGCCTGTGGAAACAACGGTAAACAGAAGCGAATAATACCGTAAGCACCGAGCTTCAGGAGAACACCGGCCAGGATGACCGAACCAGCAGTTGGTGATTGAACGTGCGCGTCCGGCAACCAGCTATGAAACGGCCAGATCGGAACTTTGATGGCAAAGGCGATTAAGAAGCCGAGGAACAGGAACGATTGTGTGCTAAATACGCCAGCGAAAGGGAAGACCAACTTACCCGTTTGGATAAGGGTGGTGATTTCCGGCAGCGAGAAGGTTCCAGCGTTGATGCCGACATACAGGATTGCCAGCAGCATCAAGATCGAGCCAGCCATCGTATACAGGAAGAATTTGACGGCGGCATAGATGCGGCGTTCCGCACCCCAGATACCGATGAGGAAATACATCGGAACCAACGTCACTTCCCAGAAGATGTAGAACATGAACAGATCTTGCGCCATGAACACGCCCAGCATGGCGAATTCCAAGAGCAGCATGAATATGTAATAAAGACGCTCACGTCCGCGCTCATGGATGACATGGGCTGTGAACGAGCTGAGAATAGCAACCGGCATAATAAAGGTTGTCAGTACGATCAGGAGGATGCTGATGCCATCCACACCAATCGAAAAACTGATGCCGATGCTCGGTATCCAATCGACACGTTGAGCAAACTGCAAACCGGGGTTAGAGGCGTTAAAAGTTGCCCACATTACCAGCGAGGCGACGAAGGCCGCGCCGCTAAAGCCGAGTGCTGTCCATTTAAAATTCTCATTGCTGTGTCCATCTGGACCCTGCTCGCGCATGAGTAACAGCGGGATAATCCCGATCAGTGGGAGAAATAACACCACTGTCGAGAGCGAAATCGCGGAACTTACCATAAGTACGATCTCCTCAAAATCCGGTTGCGTTCAAAACTGAAGCGCACGAAAGTCATTATATCCAACCTACCGTTGCAAGGCAGGGAGTATCAAAATCACGATGACCAGCACCACACCCAGCAAAAAGCTGACGGCATAGGTGCGAACATAACCTGTTTGGAGCAAACGGAAACGACCACTCACCCACTTAACGACAATACCGACATCATTTACCAGACCATCGATGATACCGAGATCAACTGGCTTGGCTAAGAGGTTGGCAATGCTAACGAAACCTTTGCCAATCACGGTGTCATGGAAGTAATCATGCCAGAAGCGCCAATCAACCGTATTCGCCAAGAACTGTGACAAACGGTTATAGGGGTTTTCAAATAGACGGAAATAGGTTTCGTCCCAATAGAGACGTGCATTCGCCAATCCGAAGATGGCCGAGCCACCATTTGGAATACGGTCAATCAGTGGGTCATGTTCCGCGACATGCGAGGACTTGCCCAGTCCGTAAATCGAACGAGCGGCGAAGATGGCTACGATTGCGAGAGCAAGCGCGATAATGGCGATGCCCGGTTGGAATTCGCCCGGATGAGCGTTGACGATACTGTGTGCCAGCCACTCGGTAAAGTTGTGAGCGGTGAAGATGTTTTCCAAGCCTAGTACATTCGAAGGTGTATTAATGAAACCACCGAAGATACTTAGAAATGCCAGCACGATTAGCGGGAAGGTCATGGAGAAGACGCTCTCAGGGGCATGATCTGCCGCTTCCGTACGCGCTTGACCGAAGAAGACCATTTCAATCTGCCGCCACATGTAGAAGGCAGTGAAGGCCGCCGCAGCCAACAGGAGAATGAAAGCGATGTAACCGCCAGCGGACTTTAGGAAAGTTCCACCTTCCAAACCCCGCAGCCATGATTCGCCTAAGATTTCATCTTTCGACCAGAAACCAGCCAGCGGGAAGATACCCGACAGAGCCAGTGTGCCAATCAAGTAGGTGATAAATGTAATTGGCATTCGACGCGCCAGACCGCCCATATTGCGCATGTCCTGCGGATCGAAGGGATGGGCGGTGCTATGTTCGTCACCATGTTCATCATCCGCTGCGTGGGCATCATGACCATGATCGTCATGTCCGTGACCACCAGAGGTGCGTTCATGCGCGAGATGTTCGCCGTGTTCCATACCGTGAATAACCGAACCGCTGCCAAGGAACAAAAGTGCCTTGAAGAAAGCGTGTGTCACAAGATGGAACATGGCTGCGCCGTAGGCACCCACGCCGACTGCTGCGACCATGAAACCGAGTTGACTGACGGTACTATAAGCCAGCACCTTCTTAATATCCCACTGCCCCAGTGCAATGTATCCCGCCATGATAGCGGTGGCTGCACCGATAATGGCAACCACAAACGAGGTTAATTCGGCGTGGTAGAAAAATACGTTGCTGCGGCACATCATGTACACGCCAGCGGTGACCATTGTGGCGGCATGGATGAGTGCGCTGACAGGTGTTGGGCCAGCCATCGCGTCTGGCAGCCAGACGAACAAAGGAATTTGCGCCGATTTACCAGTCGCACCGAGGAGCATAAACAAGGTAATGATTACCAACACGGTATCAATCGGCAGCGAGAACGGGCCGAAATTGACCTGATGATTTTCTTTCACCATGCGCTCGGCTTGACCAAAGACACCAAGCTGCTCGGTGGGAATGTGATCATTATTGGTGAAAACGGGAGCCGCATTTTCTGAGGCGTGCGTTTCGCCTTCGGTAGTGGCAGGTGTGGCAGCGTGATCAGCCGCCGGAGCCGAACCTTCGGTTGTAGCTGCGGCAGTTTCATGAGCCGCAAAATCGACATTGGTAATTTCGCCGGGGCGGAAATAATCAAGTGTGCCAAACGTCCAGAACATGAGGAAGACGGCCATCAAAATACCGAAGTCACCCACGCGGTTGAGGATCATGGCCTTACGTGCGGCGTTGCTGTTCTTCCAGCCTACACCATTCGGACGGTCAAACCAGAAACCAATCAAGAGAAACGAACACAAGCCCACGCCTTCCCAACCGACGAACATCATCAGGAAGTTGTTGCCCGTGACGAGGATCAACATGAAAAACAGGAAGAGATTCAAGTAGGTGAAGAAACGGGTAAAACGGGCATCGCCGTGCATGTAACCGGCAGAGTAGATGTGGATGAGCGAACCCACACCCGTAACGACCAACATCATGGTCACGCTGAGCGTATCGACGCGCATCTGCCACGGGATGCTAATGTTCGCGGAACCAATTTCGATCCAGCCATTGAGGAATGGCGGATTGACTACTGCCGCTTCGTATCCGCTGCCGCGCAGGTAAGCCCATAACAGCACCGCTACACCAAAGGCCAACAAAGCTGCTGTCGTACCGAGGATACTGGACAGCCGTTCGCCCAAACGCGGCCCCACAAACAGGTTAACAATAAACCCGATCAGCGGGATAAAAAGAATGAGTGTCACTAATGACGGGTAATTTTCCATAATGCCCCTCTGTATCGAGCAAACTTCATCTGCTAACCGCCTGCGAGTTACTTCTGACCCGCTAGTTGGTCGGTGCGACTCGGTAGTGCCCTATCCTAGCCTTCCATCTGGTGTAATTCATCGACGTTAATGCTATTCTTGCTGTGGAAGATCGCCACGATTAGCGCCAACCCCACCGCCACCTCTGCTGCTGCCACTGCAATCACAAAAAACACGAACAGGTGGCCTTCCATCTGGTTCCACTGTTTCGCAAACGCCACCAATGCCAGATTGGATGCGTTCAACATTAACTCTACCGACATAAACAGTAGGATTGCGTTCCGGCGTAGTAACACGCCCATCGCCCCTAGAATAAACAATACCGCGCTCAAAATCACGAAATCGGTTGTATGAAGCATTCTTCACTCGCTCCTGAAATCACGCTGATTGTGGACATCAAGTCCCAACATTAGTCGCCTGCTGGTTCGGCCTGCTGCGCTGGCAATTGTGGTACTGCTTCACCGGTTACATCTTGCCCAATCTGGTCACCGATGACATTGGACAGCGGCTTCATGACCTTGCGACGGACATCACGACGACGCGGTTGGAAGCCTTCTTTGTGAGTCAAGGCAATCGCACCGACCATCGCGGCCAGCAACAAAATAGCGATGAGTTGGAAGGGCAGCATATATTTGCTGAAGAGCAAATTACCAATGGCTTGCGGGCTGCCAAACGGTTCGACTACTTTGTTCACAAGCGAGATGGCTACGTTGCGGGTTCCGCCACCGAGCAATGTTTCGCTTCCTAGAACCAGCAATTGTGCGGTGTCGCGCTTGACGGTGTAGATTTCCGCATTACTGAGGGGGGCTACCTGCGGCAGTTTGCCCAAATCTTTTTGATTATCGTCAACGCCTGTGAATACCCATGCGTTCAGGGATGTATCTTCGCTTAATAAAGGCAGTTCAACCAAGGAACCGGGTTGAATGTTAGCTTGAACGATGCGGTCATCGCGTAATTCGAGTTTGGTTTCGTTCTTGTCTGAGTCAGTACCATAGTCAACCAGATTAACCGGTTGGCTGTAGCCGTTAAATACGGATAGACGCGAGGTGCGGGAGTCAACCGACTCCAAGTTGCTTTCGACCAAGCTCACACTGGGCGGCGTGCTGGTTGAGCCACCGTAGGCTACGGCTGTGTAAGCGTTGGCCTGACGGTTGCTATCGCCGGGGAGTTTCACTGTCACGGTTTGGGCAACTGTGGTCGTTCCAGCGGGGTTCAGTGTAATGGTGTAGTCACCAGCGGGAACGGGTTTGAAATCTGTGGCGTTGCCGAAAGCCAAATTGCTGGCGAACAGCTCGCCGTTGGCATAGACATCAACCGGCCCCGCGAATTGTGCGGCGTGAACCACGCGCAGCTCAGGCTCACGGGTAATGGTTGTGTTCAAGTCAATCTTGCCCTGAATGATGCTGAAGAATGACACGGCAGCGAAGGCCACGGCCAAGGCCGTGCCAACAATTTCCAACCAGCGGAAACGGCGCACAGGCGCGCTCAATTTCTCGGCACCGAGGAGCATGATGACAAACAAGAACAACACCATAATCGCGCCCGCATATACAGCAATCTGTATCATGGCAAGGAATGGTGCATCCAGCATCAGATATAACAGGGCTACACAGGCGAAATTCACAATCAAGAACAGGGCGCTGTGAACGGCGTTATCACTGAGCAGCATAGCCACCGCAGCGAATACGGCCATCCCCATCACAATAATAAACAGTGCTTCCATATATCATTCCCACTATTTGGATGCTGACTGCCAAGGTTTGTGCAGTTTAGCGCAAACTACGTCAGACTTCAAATCTCAAAACACACAATTAGGGGCGGATTTTAAGCCCGCCCCTGCTATTCGTCAATCAATTGGAGATGGTTGTTACTAGGTCGAAGACACCCCCACCCCAGCCCTCCCCCGTAAACGAGGGAGGGTGTCAATCCCAATACCGTACTTTTCTCGGCAAATTCAAAATATTACTTACCAGTCACCCGCGTAACCGGGGTCATATGGCGCAAACTGCTGCATTTGATAACCCCATTTGAGTTCGGTTAACTGCCTTAAATGCAGCACATCATGTGCTACCCACGAAACCAACATATCGCCTACACTGATAGTACGTCCCCACGACCAAATCGTTTTTTTGTCGAAGGGAATGTTCGTTAGCCTACGCAGATAGTCCAAAGACTGCTTACGTTCGTTTAAATAATCCGCTAGGCTGCTGGCTAAATCCCGTTCGTTACAGCGGCGCTCAGTCACATTTTTTTCAGAGTCATTGGGCGGTGGGTCGCCGCTTGCGCCACTCATCAGAAATTGAAAGCGACTGCGGAAATCTTCTCGTTCTTCATCCGCAAGGTGACACATCACCTCAACCACCGACCAATCTTCAACGGACGGCTTCCAATGCGCCGATTCGCTATCCAACCCGGCGACCATCTGCTCGATAGCCGCCGCATTGCTTGTTAGCTGTGCCAGACAATATTCCAAATTCATGTTACAGCGGATTCGGCATATCCGGAATTGAACGTGTGTAGACACCCGGTTCAACCTTTTGAGGGGTATCGGGCATCCCTTCGGGCGGTGGATCGATCAACATGTCTTTGGTGAAGATGGCATCACGGCGATCTGTGAAGCTCAAACGGTGTTCATGCCCCAAGACAATCGCTTCGGTGGGGCAAGCATCTTCACAATAGCCGCAGAAAATGCAGCGGAGCATATTGATTTCATACGTTTTGGCATAACGTTCGCCGGGGCTAAAGCGGTTCTCATCGGTATTCTCGGCTGCTTCTACCCAAATTGCATCTGCCGGACAAGAGGCAGCACACAAGGAACAGCCGATGCACTTCTCCAAGCCGTTGTCGTAGCGCTTGAGTTCGTGACGACCTTTATAGCGTTCGGAGAATTCCTGCACCTGCTCCGGATACTGAATCGTAACGGGTTCTTCTAACAGATGCTTAAAGGTTGTCGCAAAACCACGTATTACATTCATATTCTAAACAACTCCTCAACCCGTTTTTACCATAGTTATGAACCGGGTACCTAAGGTACCCGGCAAGTTATTATGCGAAATTGATTACTGACCTTTTTCCGCTTTCTTCTGGCGGATTTTTTCGAGCATGGCAGCCTTATCAAACTTGGGCTTCGCACCACCGGCTGCTGCGGGGGCTGCTTCCGCCGCTGTTGCTGCCGGAGCCGCTTTGGCAGGGGCTGCGGGCGCAACTTCGGCTGCTACCGCTTTGGGTGCCGAAGGAGCCGCAATTGTCTTTTGCGCGGGTAGCCCTGCACCACCGAATGTCCCATACTGCTTAGCAAAAGTCACACTGGGATTTTCTTTGGGCTTAGGTGCTGTCGGCTCGACATAGGTTGGGCTGGTCGAAGCAATCTTTTCCAATTGGTTGATGCCGAACTGTAGAAGCGCGAACGGAATAGCCAGCAGCGCCCCAACGAACGTCAAGATGCTCCAGCCAATACCCGTCTTGGCTCCGGTGACAATCGGGTCATCGGCCATATCTTCGGCGGGTTCATTTGTTTCTTCAGTCTTGCCCAAACGTCGCAAATACATCCAACCTGCGCCAGCAACGATTACAAACAGCACGCCGGCTGCTACCGCGTAAGCAAAGGTGCTCTTGAAGGCATCACCGACGACCAGCGAAATGGCTGTCCATATGACTGCTACCAAGGCTATGGGCAGCAACACCTTCCAACCAAACTGCATCAGTCTATCGTAGCGAATACGAGGGAGTGTCGCACGTATCCAGATCATGACAATCAACAGCAAAATCGTTTTACCGATCATCACCAAGGGGCCAAGGATCGGTACGCTGTTGACCAGTCCAAAGCCATCTTGATAGCCACCCAAGTAAAGCGATGAGAATATCAAGCTGGAAGCGATCATACCGAGGTATTCAGCCATCATGAACAGCGCGAACTTCATACCGCTGTACTCGGTCATGTAGCCTGCGGTCAATTCCTGTTCCGCTTCTACAAGATCGAAGGGCGCACGGCTGGCTTCTGCTAATAAGGCAATGAAGAGAACAGCAGCTGACAACGGATTCTGAAAGATGAACCAATTCCAGATCATGGGCTGTGCTTTGGCGATGTCGCCCAGCGCCATGCTGCCAACGATCATGACCGGAACAGCCATTCCGAGGCTCAGAGTCAATTCATAGCTGATCATCTGTGAGGTCGCACGAAGGCCACCCAACATGGAGTACTTGTTGTTACTGGCCCAACCGGCTAGCACGAAGCCATAGGTGCCGATGCTGGTAATGCCTAAGATGTAGAGGATACCCACGCTCGGATCAGCCAATCCCAGAGACATCAGATACCACTTGCCGTCAAACCACGGCACCAGAATATCCGGCCCCATAGGGATAACCGCCAGCACGACCAACACCGGAATGGCTTTAATCATGGGGGCGATAAACCACACGGCGTAAGAAACACCAGCAGGGGTAATATCTTCTTTCATAATGAGCTTAACCGCATCGGCGGCGGGCTGCATCAAACCCATCGGGCCAACACGGTTAGGGCCGACACGCTGCTGGAACCAAGCGATAAACTTGCGTTCGAGGAGTGTGGTATAGGCGAAACCCGTAATGACTATCAGCAACAAAATTGCCGAGTAGACGAAGGCATGAGTCGTCGAACAAACCGAGTTCGCACTGCAGACCACAATACTTGATGCGGGAACGCGCCGAGTTGGATTGAACACAAAGTTCAAAACCGCATCGCCGATGGTATAGATTACGCCACCGTTGCCAGACAGCAGATTAAACACATCGTAAATCACGGCGACGACCACGACTATCGCCACAACTATGCCTACAATAACGGCGGGATGAATGCGGAATCCTCTGCTTGATCCCACTCTTGGATTATTATCCATTGTTGATTCAGCCATCAAAAGCCCCTTCAACTCTCTTTTTTACAACGACTAATCTTAATGTCAAATTCTACAACGGACGCGATGTATCGCGTCCCTACAAACAAATTTTACGACTTAGTAACCGAACCGACGGTAATGCTCAAC
>JACDGI010000224.1:9615-10729 GCA_013821665.1 Anaerolineae bacterium | reverse complement strand
CGGACATAAACACGTTTGTGAATTTTGGGAGCTTCATTGCCTCGTAATTCCTGAAGCCGTCGCTTAATGACGCCACCGCTACGCATTGTCTGTACCTCAACCACCAACTTGCCCAGATCGGCCACCGTCACGGTCTGACCGGGCTGTGCCAGTTCATCTAGCCACAGTTCAGTCATCACTTCTAATACTTCGGCTACATCGCGCCGCTTGAGGCGTGGCAGTCGTTTACTAATCTCTCGGATTGTCTGACGATGATTCATGCGGTCCTCACTCTTTATCTCTCGAAGGTAAAACGATATAAACGAACCTTGTGCATCGTTCATGAGCCTTTCGGCTATAGGTGCGTTTTGTGGTCGCGATGGAGCGCGACCACGGGTGTGGCGGCACTCAAGTGCTGCCACACCCATGCGGCGGACGTAGGCCGCTGCATCTAGCCCTCCGGCGTTTGAGGAGCCAGCGCATTTAGCTGGCTTGCTACGAGGGGGAGGCATATCGCGCTCAGCGAACAGGTCTTGCCCTCGTAGCGTTTTGTTGCAGCGCCTCGACGCTGCAACGAGCATGGCCTCGCCATGCAGGATTGTCTGACACAGTCACCACCGTGCTTTTTTCATGCGGCTTTCCCGTCGGATGACATCCTCATCTGCGCCTTGTATGACACCACTCCCATTAGGTGAACGGCTGTCTGACGGCATCCCTCCGGTCACCACGACCTGTTGTATGACACGCTCTACGTACCCCGGTAAGTCCATCAAGGCCGTTCGAATCCAAGTGGTATCGTCACACATCTGGGTAAAACGTCCCGGATCGAAGGGCTGCGGCATATTGCGAGGGTAGATCGGGCGGTAGCCACCCTGATTGTGGTCGATATAGTCCCGCATCAGGTCCTTCATCACCGCGTTACGGCTGCCACGCGGCACACTGTTCCACCATGCAATCAGGTCAGAGTCCTCGCTGTAGGTCATTTTGACGGTGGCTGTCGCTCGTTTTTGCTTTGCCATCCTATTGCTCCTTGGTCGGCTGACCGAATCAGTCCGAATCGTGTCCGAACCTGACCGACCACCCCTACACCGTTTGGCGGGCAATGAACCGCGCGTAATTGAGATAACCATAGGCA
>JACDGI010000224.1:0-9605 GCA_013821665.1 Anaerolineae bacterium | reverse complement strand
CCATAGGCATTTGCCAACTGCGCTCCCGATACCAATTGCGACTGCGGATAAGCGGCTCGAACGTCATCCACTACAAAAGCCGCACCGCCACCGGATAGGTAGACCACATCTACTGTTGTCCCACGCTGCCATTTCTCACTGATCAAATTCAGAGTTGCACTACGAAGTGGGGCTAGGGCTTCTTGAACGATTTCGCGGTAATCCACTGGCTGCCCGTTGGCATGGAAGATTCCAGTTCGCAGAACTTCCTCGACAATCTTGAAAGGCATCTTCTCGCGGTAATCGCGTTCTAATGCGGTGGCAATCCGTTCCTGTGCGGTATACACGCCGCTTTCAACACTGCCACTTTCTGAATCTACGTACTCACCCTCGTCATCCAGTGCTAGGTCAACCGTATAGGTTCCGACATCACAAACACCGGTGCGCCGAAAAGCATGATGCCGGTTGACCTCACCGGTATCGGTTAAAGTCATGGCAAATATCGTGCCATATGGCTGCGGCATGACCATCACTTCGGTGACATTGGCGATGAGATCAGCGGTATCTGTTTTGATGAGATGCTGACCGAGCAGGGAGGTTTTCAATTCAGCTGCATCCCGCATATGATCCGTCGGCAGACCTGTAGCAATGCGGATATGGACGATGTCGCGGTTCCACATCCCCTGCATCAGCTTGCCAATCGCCACCTTTGCCAGCCGTAACCGGAAGGCATTGCCCATTGTGCTTTCATTCGCCGTCCGCCCGCGCAGTCGCAGCAGTTCGCCAGTTGGAAGCTGAGCCAACGCCAGATCGCCCACGAACCAATTGCCTTCATCGTCGGAGATCTGATCGCCGGGATGTCGCTGTGCCAGATCCTCCTGTTGGAACTTAATCTCACGGGCGTGACCGGTGACCGACGGAAACATCACGACCTGATCGCTGGTCACAGCTTTGACCACCCCGTAACCAATATCTAATCCAATGGTCAGAATGCTTCCCGGCAGCGCATTCTTCGTCGCATTACGTTTACTCATGGGATTTCTCCTGCTGGTCAAATAAAGTCAGCATCTGAGGCTTATGAACTTCAACTTTCGAAATAAGCAGTCGATCCAGCGCTTGACGGATAACTTCACCAGCATGGCGATACTGTAGCGATGGTTTGAGCGCCTGATAAATGGCGGCTTCGCGCGGATCGTCGAGGTTGAGATGGAATTCAATTCGCTTAATCATATGACCTCCTAAGGTACGGACTTGGTACGGACGGGCTAAAGAAAAAAAGAGAAGCGCTAAATTTGCTCAAACTTCCGCCAATATTGGTATTGTTTGCGATGATTCATCATCGTTTTGACCTGTCTCAGCTACTTCCTGACCAACGCGGATAAGCGCACCAATCAAGTGAGTATTGGCCTCCAAAGCGTTTTGCAAACTTTCAAAACGCCATAGTTTTGGATCGTTGCCAATTTTCATGGGTATGGATTTGGTTTGTGGCCCACGCCTACTTGACATAGTGTGTTACCTGAATACGCTAATCGTACTTTGGTACGAAATCCTAGTAAAAAAATTGATGCACCATGATCTAAACGCACCAAAATACGAAACTCGTATAATGTTGCATGATACTCAAATTCGTGTTATTTTGTCAAGCAGGCAAAAATAGAAATAAAGGTCTTCGGGTATAATGAAAAGGACAGAATATTGGGAAATTGGTAAGGATACAGGCTTTCAATGGCAAGCACCCCATACACCTTGGGCGGGTTTATTTTCGACCTCATGACCAAGCAGAAGCTCAATAATGTTTCTTTGGCAGCAATTGCTGGCGTTTCAGAGGGTGTTATTCGAAATCTTCTCAAGCATGGCATTGATATGCGTGCTAAAGATCCTGATCCGCGCACACTTCGTCTAGTTGCCGACGCGCTTGAAGTTGACGCAATGATGTTGTTTCGTTTGGCAGGTTATCTTCCACCTCAGTCCGACGCAAACTCGGTTAGAGCCGAATACCTTGCTGATGTTTTTGATGAGCTTCCACCGGAGAAACAGGATGCCATCTTAGGTGTTCTGGAAGCCATGAGCGACAAAGTTGATCGGAAAGCGACCATCCGAGCGATACGTGAAGAACCGCATAGCCCTTTGACTGGTTTTGATCTGGTTAATCCCGGTATAGCGCGTCTGATGGCAAATCAGCTCATGGCTCATTATCAGATGACTGATCCATCAGATGCAGATCGAATTGAACCTGATGTCTTTGTTATCAACAACAAATGGAAAGATATACCTTCGAAAGCACAAGAACGTATCAAAGCCTTGATTCGCCACAAGCTCTCGCTCAACTACAATCCAACGATGGTCGATCCAGAATGGCGAGATTGAAAGAATAGATTAGATCCTTTATGGAGAAACTGAGGAAACCGCATGACTTCAGATGACCGTTATCTCCACATTATGCGTCAGGACTGCCCACTGCCACCCGGTACCCATGTCGTCATTTATTGTCGCGACTCCGGCGGTCAGGAACAAGATCGTAGTGTCAGTCAGCAAATCGAAGCGGCACGCGAATACTGTCATCATCATAACCTCGTGTTAGATCACACCTATGTAGATGAAGCCAAAGTGTCCTCTAACACAGACAAGCGCAACCAACTCCAAGAAATGCTTGCTGACCTGCGCCGGAATTTCAAACATATCAATGACCGCTACAAGCGTGAGAAGGCTGTCCAAGAAAATCCTTTTGGTGTCATTTTCTGGAAATCAAATCGTCTCGGACGCGATAGCATCGAAGCCACCAATATCAAGACTGATCTTCGTCTGCGTGCTATTACGATTATTGATCTCATCACCTCTGCCAATACCGGCAATTCCGCCATTGATTCACTGATCGAAGCCTTCCAGCAGTGGCAGGATGAACAGGCGCTGGACGAGATTTCAGAAAATGCCAAGCGTGGATTAGCTCAGATAATTAGTACACGCGATACCGATGCAGAATTCCGCAAGTACAATCCCGAATGGCCCATGACAGGCGCTTATGTAGGCATTATGCCCGGAAAAATTCCGCGAGGATTTAAAGGCATACCTGTTCAGATAGGCATTTATTCACGAAAAAGAGGACGCAACACAGGTGAACCGCGCATAGTCCAACATGCGGTTCCTGATCCCGATTTGTGGGATCG
Organism: Anaerolineae bacterium; assembly: GCA_013821665.1. GTDB lineage: Bacteria > Chloroflexota > Anaerolineae > Aggregatilineales > Phototrophicaceae > CFX2. The sequence continues at coordinate 6,462 of JACDGI010000224.1, read as the reverse complement.
CTGTTATCTGGCGTGGGAAATGCGCCGTTCCGGTGCAACCTACGGTGAAGTACATAAAGCGCTAAAACTGTTCAAGAACATGAATAGCTATGACACCTTTTTCTCTAACCCCATCTATATTGGCAACTTTGACTATGGTGGAAAGATTTACGAAAACTTTTTACCGCCCATGATTCCCAAAGAATGGTTCGAGGCCGAGCAGAAATTGCGCGAAGAGCGGGCCAAAAAACTCCAAGGAAAAAAGATGAATCGCAGCTTGGAGCCGCGTCGGGTCGCCAGTGAACATCTGCTTTCCGGACTTGTGGTTTGCGGCCATATTGACGGTGAAGAACACCCGATGAATATCGAGCACATTCCGGGAGAGAAAAACAAGCGCGGCAGCTACACCTTTTTCATGTGTACCGTTATGAAAAACTCACGCGGTGTCGAGTGTCAAGCCAAACGCATGAGTATGAAAAGCCTTGATAAGACTGTAATCGACAATTTACTGGCATACGTCTTGACGATGGATAACTTGCGTCCGCTGGCAGCCAATATCGCAAAGTCAATTGAAGAGCGCAGCAACGATGCGGGTACTCGTATGATGGCCGTTGAGGACAAACTCGCTGAGGTACAGAAGTCGCTTGATAACATCATGGATGCTATCGAGAAGATGGGTTATGCGACACACCTTCAGCAGCGTTATGACAACCGCAAACGTGAGGAAGAAGAACTGCTTTCCGAGTTACAGGTTCTGAAAGCGTTACAGGCCAACCGGAAGCAAATCTCGTTTATCAGTGATGAAGCACTTGAAGGCTGGATTGAGTATATGCGCACTGCGCTTGAAAGTGAAAACAAGTCGGTAGCACGGCGGATTATTCAGCAGTTTGTGGCGAAGATTGTTATAAAAGAAGGAACGGGAACGTTATATTACACATTCCCGTTCCCAGATGAACTGTATATGCCTAGTTATGGCAACTTGGACCCGAGGGGGCTCGAACCCCTGACCTCTACAGTGCGATTGTAGCGCGATCCCAACTTCGCTACGGGCCCAATCATACACAGGGCATTCTAGTCGCAGAGGGGAGGTGTGTCAAGATTAAACAGACATCCCCTAACCTGCGCTGAAAGCCTATTCTTCGCGTCGCAGCATCGGATACAACAGCACGTCACGGATGCTGCGTTGGTCGGTGAGCAGCATCACCAAGCGGTCGATACCCATGCCGAAGCCACCGTTGGGGGGCATACCGTAGCGCATGGCACGCAGATAATCCTCGTCCAGTGGCGTTTCGTCATCTTCACCGGCACGGAAGGTCTTCGCCATATCGAGGAAACGGGCTTCTTGATCACGCGGATCATTCAACTCGGTGAAGGCGTTGGCGAACTCCATACCAGCGATATACAGTTCCCAGCGTTCGACGTGCATCTCATCATATTCGACCTTCTTGGCGAACGGCGAAATATCACGGGGATAATCCATAATGAACGTCGGTTGGATCAACTTGGGTTCGACACATTCACCCAGCAAATGCTCGACCAGCTTACCCCACGGTTGACCCGGTTTGACTTCGATGCCAGCCTTCTTGATGGCCGCTTCGAGTGAGGCCGCATCCTGATAATCCATGTAATCGATGCCCGATTCTTCCTTGATAGCATCACGCATCGTGATCCGTTTCCACTTGGGAGTCAGGTCAACATCTTTGCCTTGATAGGTGATTTTGGTCGTGCCGTTGACCGTTTGACAGGCTTCAGCCACATAGCGTTCGCAAAGATCAGCCACACCGTTGTAATCGATATAGGCCTTATAAAACTCCAACATGGTGAACTCGGTGTTGTGCTTGAAGCTAACACCTTCGTTGCGGAAGTCACGACCCAGTTCGTACACCGCATCAATGCCACCGACTAGCAGCCGCTTGAGATACAACTCGAAGCTGATGCGCAGATACAAATCCTGATCGAGTTGATTGTGATGCGTGATAAATGGACGTGCCGCAGCACCACCATACAACGGTTGCAAAATCGGTGTTTCGACTTCAAGGAAACCTTCGTTGTCGAAGAAATTGCGTACAGCCTTGATAATCTTGGCGCGTTTGATAAACACGTCACGGACATTGTTGTTGACAGCCAGATCGGCATAGCGTTGGCGATAGCGGGTTTCGACGGCGCTAAATTCACCGAACTCAACGATGCTGCCGTCATCTTGAACCTGCTGCTTGACGACCGGCAGCGGACTGAGCGACTTCGCCAGCAGCTTCAACTCATGCACGAGGATGCTGGTTTCACCGGCCTTGGTGCGCATCATCGTGCCGGTGGCTTGAATAAAATCATCGGTATCGATCAGCTTATCTTTGATGAGGGCATAAACCGCTTCGTCCATATCATTGACGCGTAAAAATAGCTGCACACGACCCTGTTCATCTTCAATATGGATGAAGGACAATTTACCCTTGAGGTTGACGCGACGGATACGACCAGCAACCGTGACTTCGATGCTTTCAGCCGCTTCGTGGTCAGTCGGTTCCATAGCTTCATAAGCCGCGATAGCCTGTGCGCTGGTATGCGTGCGTTGGACACGACGCGGGAAGGTTTCGACTCCGCGTTCTTCAAGCGCTTGAATCTTATCAACACGTTCCTGCTCGAGTTTGTTCGGTTGCCACATGGGTGTTATTGACCTGAATGTTTGGATATAAACGGCGTAGGGGTTTGCCGCTGGCAAACCCCTACCAGTCTATCATATTCACGTCTACTCGTCAGTAGTAGGGACACGATATATCGTGTCCGGTATTGCTAAAAGCCAATAACCAACGGCTAATAGCTGCTTACGTAATCGACTTAATCACAAAAATCACTTCACCATCCGGGGCTTTGACCTTCACATTTTCGCCGACTTTGGCACCCAGTAGTGCCCGACCAAGCGGACTTTCTACCGAGATTTTACCTTCGCGAGGGTTCGCTTCTGCCGAACCAACCAGCCGGTAGACTTCTTTGTCTTTGCTACCTTTTTCGATGACCGTAATCGAAGCACCAAGTTCGACCTTATCCTTTTTACCGGTGGTCGTGGTGATGATTTCGGCGGACGTAACAATCGTTTCCAGCCGTTGAATTTCACCTTCAACAAAAGCCTGTTCATTTTTCGCATCTTCGTATTCGGCATTTTCGCTGAGGTCACCACCTTCGGCCAGTGCTTGACGCAGCCGTTCAGCGACTTCCATGCGTTTTTCCTCGGTCAAATACTTCAACCGGGCTTCCATTTCGATCATGCCTTCTTGAGTCAGATATTGCACATCATTCATCTCAGCCAAACCTCACATTTCCGCAGTGATATAGCCCTAAAACATAAAAACACAGCTAAAATGGCTGTGCCTAAGTGGTACGTTCCTCAAATTTGAGCGTGGGAGGGAACGCGGTATATGCGCTGATGCGGGATAATATAGCATACATAATTAAAAAAGTAAAGATTTCATTGGTTGACGAATGGTCAAAACGGGTTTATGCGGGTGTTGGCTGATCGATAGTCGTTAGTCTGTAGTCGATAGAAAATACACACTTGGGACGTGTTTTGCTGGATTAACCTGATAAACAGGCGATAACAGGTAACATTACGTAGAAACATTACGATAATTTGCCTGCTTTGCAGGTGGAGCAGGTAAAAAGGGGCTGTTTTAAGGCCATTTATGAAGATAACGTTTGGAAGATGAAACCAACTTCAAACGCTCAAAGTCGAAAAAGTGTGATAGAATATTTGTTCTGAACTTTGCACCTCTGTCTATTCATGTCTACAATCCTATGATTAACTAATTTTATAAACGAACACAACTGCGCCTTAATGGAGTACATGATGCAAGATGGAAATGTGACTCGGAGAAACGATTTACCGCAACCTCCGAGCGATCTAATTAAAGCTATTAACAACAAAACTTGTATTGTTTTTGTTGGGGCAGGAATATCACAAAGTGCGAATTTGCCCGGTTGGAGAGAACTTGTCAATCGGATGAAAACCCGCGCTATTGAACGTGGCTTCCTATCCGATGACACTCAACTAGAACTCGAAAGTCACATTCAAAAGGATGAGTTATTGTTAGCGTTAGATTTTTTGGACGACGCATTAGGCAAATCAGATGTTTGCGAATTTATCCAAGAAACCTTTATGGAGGTAGATCCTAAAATCACATCCGTCCATAGACAAATAACTAATATACCTTTCTTTGCCGCAGTAACTAGTAACTACGATCAATTACTTGAACAGGCGTATAAAGCCAGTGGCAAAGACAATTTTCGCGTGTTCACACATGCCGATACCGCAGCCCTTTCCCTGACACGAGCATCTCGCAACTTTTTTATGTGTTATTTGCATGGGTTGGCACAAAAATGTGAAACGATTGTACTGAGTCAAACTGATTATCGAAATCTTATGCACTCGAATCGCCCATACCATAGCTTTTTAGAATATATACTAACTTCATTCCAAATATTGTTTCTTGGATTTAGCCTGAATGACCCAGACATAAATCTTCTTATGGAGCAAATTCAGGCCATTACTAATGGGTACACGCCGACACATTATGCCCTTATCCCAAAATCAGAAATTACAAATCTTAAAAAAACGAACTACCGAAAAAAGTACAACATCGAAATATTGTCCTATGCGCCTTCCTCAGACTATCGTGAGGTAGGAGATTTTCTTCAATTAATAATAAACAGCCTTGAAAAACAAGTTGATGCAGTGGATGTACAAGCTGCTAATCCAACTGTCATTCAATTAGGGGAACCTCAAAAACAACCAGAAGAGGCGCAGAAACAACTACAAGTTCTTCAAGAGCAACCAGAAGTAGTTCAAGAACAACTAGAAGTGCTTGAAAAGCAACCAGAAGAAGCACAAGCTGAACCGGAAAATATAGGAAGAATTATTGGAAAACTTTACCCAAGATTGAATCCGGGTTTGTTGCTTTATATTGAAGAACATGTAGAAGGTGATTTAAATTTGGCTATAGCCCTTGTTTCTGGATTAGTAAGAAATCCGAGTGTACAAGGCATGGCGGCATTGGTACAAACCAATGAAGTCGTCGCTCAGATTGAACCACATATTCCTACTCAATATCTTATGCGGCGAGTGTTACAAGCACTTTCACTTCTCAATCGTGTAGGTGTAGAGGGAATAGTCGAAAATGAGGCAAGACTCTTAGCTTATTTTTTTGATCTCGATTTTGAAGTATTTTTAGAAACTACAGAAAATCTTTGCCAATTAGGCATTGTTTCTAAACAAGGACGATACCGCTACATAACCAAGCACTTTTTGGCAGTGCATTTTGCATCACAAGTATGGAATGGTAAACAGAAGGAAATTTATTCCAAATTGATCCTAGATGAGAGTTGGGCGTCGATTGATACTCACACGAGATTCTTACAGCGATTAGCCGACGTCGGTGATACACGTCGTGCTCGACCGTTTGTTCAGGCTCTTTTAACAGTATTGTTCAAAAATATCGATGACCTTGACACACAGGAAAGATCAAAACTTTTCTATACTCTTGTAGATGCTGATCCAGAAGCATCATTAACCCGATTAGAGGATGTGTTTCAAAATGTATCACATGAAAGGTTATTAGAATTTCGCAATGGTCGCCGAAATATTGTTTGGTCACTAGAAAAGTTGTTGTTATTACGCGAAACATTTTGGATTGCATCACGCTTATTGCTTCGTTTGGCCGCCGCAGAAAATGAATCTTATGGTAATAATGCGACTGGAGTATGGAAAAGCATATTTTTGATTCGCATTGGTCAAACAGCTTTTTCTCCCATCGAACGTTATCAGTTAATAGAAGAGGCATTAAATCAAACTCAATCTTTTGAAATCCGCAGTTTAGGGGTTACGGCATTATCCCAAACTATGAGCGTGTACGAGAGTGGCTCTATCAATCGTGGGCCGGGTGGTTACATCATTGATTCTCATTGGTCTATGACCACTTGGAAAGAATTTTGGGATGCTCAATTATTCGCCCTCCGGTTATTAGATACAGCTTTAAACGATAGTGATGACACTGTAGCATCGCAGGCTCGTGATTGTCTTATGAGATCTGCACGGGCATTAATTATTGGTTTAGCGGACGAAGTGTTAGATCGGCTCGAAATGCTTCATTTTGAAGGAGATGGCAAAAAGATACTCTGGGATATTCTTCAAGATATTCTTCAATATCAAGGGGACAAATTAACCGATAAACAGCGTGAGCGAATCTTGGAATGGTCTCGCTACCTCCTTAAGGAGGATAACTATCATGATGAATTGTTACGATGGGTGGTTTCAGTATCCTTCACTGAATATAGGGATAACAGAAAAGATAGAGATAAAGAAATTATTGACAAGGCAAGGAAATTAGCGGAGCATGGTTACAAAAAGCCGAGCCTCCTGCGTGTCGAATTACCTTGGCTGGCAAGTCAAAGTGTCCAGTTCCCTAGCAACCTTTACGCATTTGGGCAGTTTTTTGG
>JACDGI010000997.1 GCA_013821665.1 Anaerolineae bacterium | reverse complement strand
ACCAGTGCTGATGTCAATGACATGCATCGGTAGTAGTGTTGGATCAACTTCTTTCAAATTATGAAGAACAATGTTCTCGTAGGTCACCAGCGTTTTCCCGTTCGGTGAAAGTTCGGAGTTAAATCCGATGCTCGTAAACGGGATCGTTTTTGCTGGCGTAGAATCCTGCGCAAAAGTGACCTGCTGAAAACCTGCCGAAAGCAGCAAACATAAACCCAAAACGGTAACGAGTTTCAGCCGCATTCTGTCTCTCCTTAATAAAGGCTATTCACTTTTTACATCATAGGGCATCAGGCAGCCGATACAAACCCACCAATTGGGGGATGTGTTTTGAGGTTAAATCTTTTCAATCGATTTGAAATTGGGGTGATTTTTACTGCAATTTTCTGCACTTAACTCGGCATTTTCCCTAGCGAACACCCAACCGTCCCAGCGTATTCAACAGCGACTCTTGCGTCACCGGCTTGGTCAAATAAGCCGCCGCCCAACCTTGCGGATCATCCATGCGTTGGTCAGTCACCGAAATAATCACCACTGGAATATAAGCGGTCAGTGGGTCGGATTTTAGTTCGTACAGCAGTTCCCAACCACTCATCCCCGGCATCATCACATCCGCGATGATCAGCGCCGGACGCAGCCGCCGTGCCACCTCTAACCCTTGCTGCGGATTAGTCGTCGCCATCACCCTGTAGGCACTGCCGGTCAACGAATCTTGTAAAATTTGCAGCGCCGCCGGATCATCGTCCACCAGCAAAATTGTCGGATGCGTGTTGTCGATGGGTTCAATCATCGGGTGATAAGCCATCTCAGATCGGATTGGCAGCAGCACAATAAAGGTGCTTCCTACGCCGACTTCGCTCTCCACCCACATAAATCCGCCGTGAATGCGTACCAGTTGCAAGGTAATCGCCAGCCCTAAGCCCGAACCTTCAAACTTACGCACACTAGAGGCATCTACCTGCCGGAACGCATCGAAAATAAAGCCTTGATGCTCTTTGGCGATACCTATTCCCGTATCCGCCACCGTGAAGATCAGCCAATTCCCGTTCGGGATCTTGAGGCGCTCCGGTATTTCATGCCCGCCAATGGACAAGCCACCTTGGAAGACCTCGCTGATAGCATCGACTTTTACATCACCCTCTGCCGTAAATTTCACCGCGTTATCAATCAAATTGGTGACGATCTGCCGGATGCGCTGCGAGTCTGCTTGAATCGGAGGCAGCAGCGGCTGAAGATTGACCGTCAACTTCAGTTTCTTGGCCTCAACCTGCGGCGTAATATCGGTCAGGGCATCATAAACCACATCTTCCAGCGACACCGAGGCCAGCGTCAGATTCATCTGTCCGGCTTCAATCCGCGACAAATCCAGCACGCCGTTGATCATTTCCAGCAGGTGTTTACCGCCGCTCACCACCCGTGATACTCGATCATATTGTTTGGCATTCAACTCGCCGTAAACTTGGCTCAGCAGCAGTTCACTGTAACCAATGATCGCGTTCAAAGGGGTCCGCAGTTCGTGGCTCATGTTCGCCAAAAACTCGCTCTTGAGGCGGTTGGCTTCCATCGTTTGTTCGTACAAACGTGCATTCTCGACGGCGATACCGGCCTGCCGTGCCAGCGCGAACACAGTACTCGCTTGATCTTCGTTATAAAAATTCGACTCGAACTTTTCCAACACAATCACGCCAATGACTCGGCCCTGAGCCACCATCGGCACACCCAACCACGAACGTGTAATCGCACCTTCACTCCGTGCAGTTCGTCCTTGTGTCACCAAGGCTTGTAGATCAGGCACAACCATCGGCTGTGCGGATAAGGTCACATATCGCGCAGGGCTTTCATCATGCAGCAGCATTTCTTGCCCGCGTGATGGTGCTTGCGTCCCCTGGCTGGCGGCAATCGTCATACGGCTGCCATCGGTGATACCTGCATTCGGCAGCATGACGTAAGCACGGTCATATTGGATCAGGCGGTTCAGCGGTTCGAGTATCCGGTCAAGCACCACGTTCGGATCAAGCGTCGAACTCACCAAGCGGCTGACTTCGATCAAGGTATTAGCGATCCGTCGCCGGTCTTGCTCCGCCTCTAACAACCGTTGGTTTTCCACTGTCTGCGACATCTGAAGCGCCATCAGCACCAGCAGCGCCAAATCCGAATCACTAAAATGGTTCGGTAGCTCGCTTTGAATACTAATCAGCCCGATAATCTCATTCATCTGGTTACGCATCGGCACG
>JACDGI010000223.1 GCA_013821665.1 Anaerolineae bacterium | reverse complement strand
AGCCAGCGTATGTTCAGCAACTTCATCCAAGCAGTAGGCAGGCACATTAGTCACAGGGATGCCCAAGCGCGTGGCTTCGTCTACAGCGATGTTATCCACACCGATGCCGTAGCGACCAATCACTTGCAGCTTTTCGCCCGCCCGTACCACCGCTACCGATACCTTCTTAAAACAGGTCAAGATACCATCGGCCTGTGGCACAAGGCGCAAGAGTTCATTCTCATCACCGATTTGGGCGATCAGTAATTTGGCGTTGGCAGTTTTCAGTACGGCTTCTTCTACCGCCGTGTTGGCCCATGTGTAATCGGTGACGAGAACTACTTTTTCGCTCATATCTTTTTATTCAGCAACCACTGGATTACTCAATGTGCCGAGTCCTTCGATGGTGATGTTGACCACATCGCCCGCTTTCATGAAGCGCTTGGGATTACGTGCTACGCCCACACCGGGAGGCGTACCAGTGGAGATCACATCACCCGGTTCGAGTGTCATGACCTCGCTCAGATTTTCCACCAATTGCGAAATGCCGAAGATCAACTTGTTGGTATTCGAGTTTTGCAGCGTCTCGCCGTTAATCGTCAGGTTGATCTTGAGATTCCCCGCGTCGGCGATTTCGTCGCTGGTGACGAGCGCGGGTCCCATCGGCGCGAAGGTGTCAAAGGTTTTGCCCATCATCCACTGGCTGGTGCGGTTCTGGTAATCACGGGCGCTGACATCGTTCACAGGCAGATAACCCGCTACATAATCCAAAGCATTAGCGGCAGTAATATAACGGGCTGTTTTACCGATGACGAAACCCAGTTCGGCCTCATAATCCACCTGATTGGTCACACGCGGCAACACAATGTTTTCGCCTGTGGCGATGACGGTGTTGGTGTATTTCGAGAAGACAATCGGAATGGTGGGGATCGGCTGTCCAGTTTTGGCGGCATGATCGCTGTAATTCAGGCCAATGCAAATGATTTTGCCGGGGCGCGGGATCGGCGCGAGTAGTTTGACTGCCGACAGTGGCAAACTGTCCGCAGCTTTATCAATGGCCTTCTGTGCCGTTGATTGAGCCGCCTTGCCGCCCGCTAGAAAAGCAATCATATCCTTGGGCAAACTGGGATCAGCTTGGTTGAAATCAATCACACGCTCCTCCCCACCCCGAGTGACGAGTGCGCCGATATGTGTTGCGTAATTGTTGACAAAGGTAACTAATTTCATCATGAACTCCAGTGATTAATTGATGAGCCACAGATAGGGCTGCTCGATAAAACGTTTTATCTGTTGTAAGAAGCGGGCGGCTGGTGCGCCATCCACCAAGCGATGATCGAAGGTTAGACTCAAGAACAACATATGCCGGATGGCTACGCGCTCGGCCTCGATATCCACCACCACCTGTTTGGGTACAATCCGTCCGACACCGAGGATAGCACACTGGGGTAAGTTGATGATGGGTGTGAAAGCATCAATCTCGTACATGCCGAGGTTGGTAATGGTGAATGTGCCGCCGCTCAGATCATCCGGCAGCAGCGAACTGTCCCGTACCCGCTGCACCAGTGCTATCCCTTCGGCAGCGATCTGGCGGATGCTCTTGGCACGCACATCGCGCACCACTGGCACGAATAAGCCGCGCTCGGTATCCACCGCGAAACCCATATTGATGGCACTTGAGGTCACGATTTCGTCACCCTCGATGCGAGCGTTCAACTGCGGATGCAGCGCCAAAGCCTCAGCCACCAATTTCGCCAGCAGGTCATTATAACTGGGCACAGGGCGCGGGTCGGATTGGCTGGTGGCTTTCAACCCCTGCCGTAATTTGACCAATTCCGTTGCGTCCACTTCAGTGGTCAGAGTCACAGGTGCAGTCGTTTGGGCACTGGCGGACATGCGCTTGGCGATCACCTTTCGCAGGCGCGGTATGGCGCTGCGGACTTCTGCATGTGGCGCGGACGCAGATGGGGCAGGCGGTCGAGCAGCCCGTTCGACATGTTCGCGGGTGATTCGCTGACCGGGCATCTGCGCGGCAAGGGCATTCACATCCACACCCAAATCTTCGGCAGCGCGTTTGGCAACAGGCGAAATTTGCGTGGAGGCGGGTGCAGCCGATGGCACTAAGGCCGCAGCCCGTATATCACGCTCGACAATCCGTCCGGTACGCCCACTGCCTTTTATCGCCGACCACTCCACGCCGAGTTCATGTGCCACACGCCGCGCACGCGGACTAATATTCGGCAGGGCCGATTTTCCATTTTGATGCCCATTCGCAGATAGTGCAGTAGGCAAGGCCTCTTGCTTACTCCCTCCCTCGTTTACAGGGGAGGATTGAGGCGGAGGTTGCACGGCTGCCGTAGGCGTGGATTGCCCTGCTTGTTCAAACGGCAGCGCTTCACCCGCTTGGACGATGTAGGCCAACAGCGTTCCAACTGGAACCGCTTTACCCAGCACATCCGAATTGGGCGGGATGCGGAAAATCCCATCCTCGAACGATTCAACTTCTTGCAGCGCTTTATCGCTCTCGATGGTGAACATAATCTCACCCGCGTGGATGGCCTCGCCGTCTTGTTTCAACCACTCGACCAGCGTACCCTCTTCCATCGTCCAACCAAGACGCGGCATGACAATTTCAATAGCCATAAGGTTTCCTCACTCCGCCAGCAGATCGCGGATGGCTTGCAAGATTTGGTCGCCGTTGGGAATGACGGCGGCTTCCAGTGATGGGCTGTAGGGCGTGGGCGTATGCAAGCCATTGAGCCGCTGCACGGGCGCATCCAGATCGTCAAAGCCCTGCGCCATAACCTGCGCGGCGATTTCCGCACCGATGCCGCAGGGGGCAAAGGTTTCATCCACGATTAACAGCCTGCCCGACTTATGAACCGACTGCAAAATCGTATTAATGTCCAGCGGTGCAAGTGTGCGCGGGTCAATGATCTCGATGCTAACGTTCTCCTTCGCCAGCGCATCCGCCGCGTCGAGTGTTTTCTTGACCATCGTACCCAGCGCGACGACGGTGGCTGATGTGCCTTCACGGACAACCGCCGCTTGCCCGAAAGGAATAAAATATTCTTCCTCCGGTACCTGCGCTTTGGTGTTCAAGAGTGACTTGTGTTCGAGAAAGATAACCGGATCATCACCACACAAAGCGGTTTTGAACAAGCCTTTGGCATCATAAGCATTGCTGGGCAGCACCACCCGAAAGCCCGGAATGTGGGCGAATATCGGGTAATAATTACCAGAATGGTGGGTCGCGGCTGAACCACCGATGCCAATGCAGCCGCGCAAGATCAGCGGCATTTTCAACCGCCCACTGCTCATATACTGCATCTTGGCGATTTGGTTAATCAATTCGCCCATGCTGTCGAGGATAAAATCGAAAAACATGCAATCGATGACCGGACGAGAACCCGTCATGGCAGCACCCGCGCACATGCCCACGAACCCACGCTCGACAATCGGTGTATCACGCAGGCGCATCGGGCCATATTTTTCATAGAGGCCAACGGTAGTACCCCAGTTGCCACCGCGTGCGCCGATGCCCTCACCGACCACAAAAATTTCAGGTTGTCGTTCCATTTCTTCGCTGAGTGCCTCGCGGGCAGCAGCCGTAAACGTAATTTCGCGCATCATGCTTCCTTGCTTTATCTCAGTCTTGTCTGTGTCTTTGTGGTAAAAATGCTTGGCATTTATTGGCTGTAAATGTAGTTGGTGACGGTAGCCGGATCAGGATACGGGCTGTTCTTGGCGAACTCCAGCGCTTCCTCGATTTTAGCCTTCACATCAGCTTCGATCTGCTCAAAATCGCCTTCATTAGCGATGCCTTGCGTGATGAGTTTGGCGCGATAGTTGCTGATCGGATCGCGCAGCTTCCACGCCTCCAATTCCTCAGCCGTGCGGTAGCCAGCATCCCGCATCCCCTCCGCATGGGCGCGGGTGCGATAGGTTTTGCCTTCAATTAAGGTTGGGCCATATCCGGCACGGGCGCGGCTGACGGCTTCACCCATTGCATCATAGACTGCCAGCACATCATTACCATCCACCGCGCAGGCATTCATGCCATAGGTGGTGGCACGTTCGGCGACCTCGGTGTTGCGTGTGGCATATGAGAAAGCGACTTCGGTGGCATACATATTGTTCTCGCACACGAAAATCACGGGCAAATCCCAGATGGCAGCCAGATTGAGTCCTTCATGGAATGCGCCGTTATTACTAGCACCATCACCGAAGAAGGCCACGCCCACCGTGCCGTTGCCCAACAGCTTAGAGGTATAACCCGCGCCTGTAGCCTGCAAAATGCACGGCCCCACGATGCCGCTGGTTCCCATCATGCCGACTTCCGGCGAGAACAGATGCATACTGCCGCCGCGCCCGCGTGAGACTCCGGTGGCCCGTCCGAATAACTCGGCGATGACTTCACGGGGTGGCACACCTTTCGCCAGCGCATGACCATGACCACGATGCGTACTAAACACCGCATCCTTGTGCGTCAGGTGGGCGCACACGCCAGTGGCGATGGCTTCCTCACCGACGTAAGTGTGGCACGCGCCGGGGATCAGCCCCGCTTGGTGGGATTTGGCGAGCTGCTCCTCGGTACGCCGGATTTCGAGCATCTGGCGGTACAGGGCGAGATATTGATCTTTACTCAAATGGGGTGCATTGGACATAACTCTTTTAACCTTTGAATAAATTAAACTTGGTAACAACTCAAAATTACGGGATAAAAACGCCTATTTACGATTGCTCCCTCCCTCGTTTACGGGGGAGGGATGGGGTACGGGTTCCCCTCACTACTTTCGGTAACGCCTAACTTTATATCGCAGTTCGTCCGCCATCAATCAACCAAGCCGCACCATTCACATAATCCGACTCGTCGCAAGCCAGAAAGACCACAATCCGCGCCACTTCTTCCGGCTCGCCATAGCGCCCCATCGGATTACGGGCGGTATTGGCTCTGGCGACAGCCGATGGTTCAGCCGGATTAATCATCCCTTCCAACGAGTGGATCATGCGTGTGTTGATCGGGCCGGGGCAAACCGCGTTGACTCGCACACCCTGTTTGCCGACTTCTCCGGCAGCCGTGCGCGTCAGCCCGATGATGGCGTGTTTGCTAGCCGAATAGGCCGCCATTCCCGGCGCACCTACCATCCCTGCCACCGATGCCGTGTTGACAATAGTCCCTTTTTTCTGGGCAATCATCACCGGCAGCACATAACGCAGCCCCAGAAACGACCCTTTGAGATTGATGCCGATGACCCGATCCCAATTGTCCTCGCTGTATTCAGCCAGCGGCGTGATGATCCCCTCAATCCCCGCGTTATTGAAAAAGGTGTCGATGCGCCCGAAGGTCTTTACCGTATGCTCAACATAAGCCTGCACATGACTCGATTGGCTGACATCCGCTTGAAAGGAGTGGGCTTCTCCGCCCGAATCGCGAATAGCAGCAGCGGTCTTTTTAGCAGCCGCCGCATCAATATCCACCACCATGACTTTTGCGCCTTGACGAGCAAATTCCAAACACACAGCTTGCCCGATGCCGTTGCCACCACCTGTCACCAGCGCGATTTTACCTTCCATTTTCATGATATTGCTGCTTCTTGGTTCTCAACAAACCGCGCTAATTTGGCTTGAAAACGTGGGCTATCTAACACGGCTTTGTTGATGACATTGGGTGGTACTTCGCCGCGTGCCACATTGAGGATACATTGCGACATTTGCAAACCGCCTGCCGTCCAAATATCGGATGTTGCCGGAGCCCAATGCGGCGTTAGTAAGACATTATCCAGTTTCGTCAGAGGATCGTCTGCTGGCAACGGCTCAACCTCGAACACATCCAAACCTGCCCCTGCGATACGCCGTTCTTGCAAAGCCTGCACCAATGCTGCTTGATCCACCAGCGCCCCACGCGCCACATTGACGAAAAAAGCTGTCGGTTTCATCAGTGCCAGATGTTCGGCGCGGATCATCTTATGTTTATCCGGCGTGAGGTTGGAATGCAGACTAATGACATCCGACTCGTTCATCAGCGTTTCCAGCGAGGTCAGTTCAACGCCGAGTGCCGCCGCCTGTGCCGGATCTGCATGGGGCGAATAGGCAATCAGCCGCATGTTAAAGGGCGCGATGATCCGTGCCAATTCCCGCCCACTCGCACCCAGCCCGATAATTCCCAGCGTCTTATGCTCAATCTCCGTACCCAACACCTGTGACTGCAAATCCCAACGGCCCTGCCGCGTGATGCGGTCTTGTGCCATTAGATTCTTACTCAGTGCGAGGATAAACATGAGCGCACTGGAAGCCGTCGAGTGGTTGAGGACATTCGGCAAGTTGAACAGCAGCACATCGTTATCAGTACAGGCTTGCACATCAATTTTGTCGTAGCCCGCGCCTGATCGCCCGATAACCGTTAAGTTTTTCGCCCCCTCAATGACATGTGCGCGAATGTATGGACGCAGCACGATCAGCCCGTCCATATTGCGTAGATGTGCCGCGCTCAATTGCATAGAGTACAGGTTATCCCAATAGCTCGGATCATTGGCTCGCGGCGCATGATCCATGATGTACTGAATATTGATAAATGGGCAGGACTCAATCGCAGCAAAGCCCAAGTCGCCGTAAGCGCTTGTGCCATCCGCCTTCAAAAAATCTCCGGTAATCGCCAGCTTGAATGTCTGCATCAATGTTACCCTTTTGTCAGTTCCGAAACTTCGATATGCACATCAGGACGGTGCAGTACTTCTTCACGCAGCGCCGTTCCCAAACCCGGCTTTCCCTCCAACGTAATCATCCCGTCGAGAATCGGGATTTTGTCGGTAACGATGTCGTTATACCAACCTTCATAGTAAGCACGAACGGTCTCGACGATCATAGCGTTCGGCACATGCAGCATCATATGGACTGCCGACCACAAGGCGACTGGTCCGACGCAATCATGGCTGGTAACAGGCAAATAATAAGTATCCGCCAGCGAACAAATTTTGCGCGTCTCGCTGATGCCACCCGTCCACGCCATATCCGGCATGATGATGTCGGCAGCGTTTTCTTCCACCACGCGATGGAAACCGAAGCGTGTGAACAGCCGCTCGCTGACGCACAATTTAACCTTGGTCTGCTGCTTCAGCCGCGCGTAACTTTCGACGTTATCCGGCGGAATAATCTCCTCTAGCCACATAATGTTATAGGGTTCGAGTGCCTGCGCGATCTTGACCGCCTCCGGCAAATTCCAGCGGGCGTGTCCCTCAATCGCGATTTCCATTTTGTCGCCCACCGTTTTGCGGATGTCCTCCACGTAGGAGAGACCTTTTTTAAGATCATCCTTGCTCAAGAAATGGCTGACGGGTCCCATAGCATTCGCGCCAGCCGTACCATGCGCCCGCGCCGCTTTTTGCCCCGGCCCATCCAGCGTGACTCCAAATTGGTCGAACGGCCAAATCTTCATGGCCTTGACCCCCTGCTTGAGCAAATCGGCGGCGAGTTCTCCGCTATGGCCTTCCGCCCACGCCAGATAATCTTGGTGCGGCCCATGCCCGACGCAGGTGTTGTAGATCATAATCTGGTCACGGCTGCGCCCACCCAGCAGGTTATAAATCGGCTGTCCGGTATGCTGTCCGGCAATGTCCCACAGCGCCACGTCAATTGCGCTGATCGCCCGCATTTCTGATCCCGCGAAGCCGAAGAAGTTGACCGTCGAGAACATATTCTGCCAGTGGTTTTCGATGTCTAGCGGATCGCGCCCTAGCAGCAGCTTGGCAAACATATCGTGGATGACAGCACTCACCGCACGCGGGATGTAATAGGTTTCACCCAACCCAATCAGCCCATCGTCCGTATGGATGCGTAGCCAACTCGTCGGCAATAACGTGTCACACCAAATCGTCTCAATCTTCGTAATTTTCATAATGTCTTATCTTTTGTCCATCATCAACAAGAATACTCATAAACTGCGCCAAACAATTGCACCTTTGTAGGGATGAGGCGTGCCTCATCCGCCTCTTATTCCCTCCCTGTTACTACGGCTATCGGCGAATGAGCCTGCGAAGATAGCCGATGTGGGTTAGGGTGGGGTATTATCTACTTCGCCCGCTGCCCCAACCGTTTCTCCCAACCCGCCTGATTGGTATCGAAATACGCCGCTGGATCATAGGGATGCGCCTTGATAACTTCCAAGTTGAGGTCAAGCCCCAACCCCGGCGCGGTTGGCAAGGACAGATGTCCCTTGCTATCAATAGTCGGATGCCAATCGACAATGTCCTGTGTCCATTCTTCGTTGAACGGGTCAAAATGTTCCTGTATCAAGTAATTGGGGATACAGGCCGCCAGTTGCAAGCATACCGCTGTCGCCACTGGCCCGCCGCTTTGGTGCGGGGCAATCCAAGCGCAGTTCGCCTCCGCGATATGCGCCACCGCCATTGTATTTTTGATACCGCCCAGTGACATCGGTTCGGGCTGCCAGATGCTGAGTCCCCCACCTACCGCCAGCGTCAAGAACTGACCGACCTTATCGAATTGCTCGCCCGTCGCCACCCGAATGGGGCTTTGCAGCGCCACCTCATTAGAAAGAATTTCGCGTTCGGGACTGGTCGGCTCTTCCCACCAGAACAGATCAAGATCCTGCATGGCTCTGGCGACCCGGATGCCCTCGGCAGGCGCGAAGCGGCTGTGAACATCAATCATGATCTTCAACGCGGAACCGAATCGCTCGCGAATCGCCTTGAGGATGTCGTAGGCCTCGCGCAGTTCCGCCTCGCTAATGAAATTCTTCGCCAGACCGAAGGGGTCAATCTTGAGCGCGGTGAAGCCCTTGCCCACCGCATTTTCCGCCGCCTCGACGAAGCTCTCCGGTTTGCGTTCCGCCCGATACCAGCCGTTGGCATAGCCTTCAATACTCTCGCGGACTTTGCCACCCAGCAGTTGGTAGATCGGCACACCGAGGCTTTTACCCAAAATATCCCAACAAGCCACCTCCACCGCGCCCATCACCATGCGGTGGATATGTCCCGCGTCCTGAATGCTGCCGATAATTTTGGTGGCAATCGCCGTCACCTCGCGCGGGTCTCTGCCGATGGCAAAATGCGTGAGTTCATGAACCGCCGCCTCGGTTGTTTTGATAAACCCGTTGATCGTCGCTTCAGCAATCCCATAATATTCAGTGTCCGTCATCACGCGAATGAACAACCAATTCTTCCATCCCGCACTGACCGTGTATGTTTCAATTCCAGTAATTTTCATAATATTGCTTCTCTATTTGTCACAGATAAATTTCTTGTCAATGAATATCGTATAAATTTATGCATTACTCTCTCGTTTACGGGGCTAGGGTGGAGATTCGTATTCGCTAGCCCTACCTCAAAATCGTATTTCGTAGGGACACGGCATGCCGTGTCCGCCACTTCCTTGCTAACAAATAATGTTGCGCCCTCGTAAATCCTATTCGCTGTTCGTTCGCCATCCAATGGCATCTTTTCGTAGGGACGGCATTCTTGCCGTCCGCCGCTTTGATGAGGGTGACGTTTGTTCCCCATCCATAACCAAATAACCCACTATTATTTTTTAGGTTTAAACTCACAAACCATCCCAAACCGATCCACAACCATTTACCAACCTGCTTAACAATTCCACTCTCTCAAAACCGTTTGTCCCAACACCCCGAAAGAGTTACCAAATGTTCTTCCAAAATGTAACCCATTCATCCCCCATATCGAATATCATATCTATGGGGCTGTAGGGGCGGACGACTGTCCGCCCTATTCTGCTCCGCGCATCTTAACAATCATCCACACCACATATCCTCTATTGTTCCCTTCCCCTGTTACTATGGGCGGAAGGTAAGCGCCGACTGAGTGTATTCACGGCAGGCGCTATGGGGTTAGGGGTATATTGGCAAATTCGGCACAAAACCTACCTTTGCTATTGCTGAAATTGCTGCTAATTTGTAACTACTCAGGTGGTATTTGAGGGAGAATTACGTAATCAAGACTAATTCATCTCAATCATCTGAGGGAGACTTCATGGCTCTCAGTTCCAAAATGGATACTCATATTTTGGAAAATGAGGGAGAAAAGGGTACCTGAGTAGTTACGCTAATTTTGCCAATTCATTAGTGCGCTTATGGTCTTTTACATATTAAAGTGGTAATCAATGGTCGATAATTTTGCCTTCGACCAAGTGAATTAGTGTAGGGATGAGGCAGGCCTCATCCGTTGGCTAAATACCATTCCAATTAGTAAATCACCATTAGCGCCCTTTTTGTACTCAGGCAGAGGCTTGAGCCTCTGAGTGCGAAGCCTCCCGTGGGACAATCCCGACACTGACGACATTTCCGACACAAAACTGCACTTCCGCATTTGCAGCATTTGCAGCAGTTTCCGAATCTTCGGCACTTTACTCCCTCAAATCCGCCATTAAATCATGTTGTAACAACAACATCAACTGTATCAACTGCATTTTCCGAATCATTTTGTACTTCCCTTAGCACTATCTATTCTCGGTACTCATGACTCGGTACTTTCTAGAGACTACCGACTACGGACTAACGACTTTAAATCCCCCACTCGAAGTCGCAGATAATTTCCGGCCCGGACTCATGAACGATGACCGATTTCTCCATACGTGCGCCGGTATCGCCCTGTTCGCCTTCATAGGCTCCCGGTTCAATCGAGAACACCATACCGGCTCGAATGGGCGTTTCGTCGTAGGGAACAAGACGCGGCGCTTCATTCACCGCCACACCAATTTGATGTCCGGCGTAGTGACCGATTTCGAAGCC
>JACDGI010000222.1 GCA_013821665.1 Anaerolineae bacterium | reverse complement strand
GCGTTAGGGTCAGATGCATTGGGTGCGGCGGGTAAGGCGAAAAGAACCAATCCTACTAAAAGCAGGTTGATAATAAGGAGACCAGTGGTCACCGTGTAGACCAACCGTGCCCGGTCTTTCTCGATGACACTGTCGTAACGCGAAACATCATAAATCTGTTGCAATAAGCGGCGCATAAACCTTACTCCGCACTTGATTGAGAATCAGTTTCAGGAATACTGGTCGCCAAGCGGATACGCGCACGCCGCGCCCCGATGGCCTTACCGAGTTCGGCAGCCGTTACGTTCAGCATACCTTGAATATCCAATTGACGCTGAAGTTGGGCTGAAATATCGTTGACGAGGGACTCGTTTCGCGCAGTCTGTTCGCTCTGCCGGTAAGTATCAACATTTTCCAAAACCACACCGAACTGAGTGACCAACTGGCTAAAGAGGCTAATATCCGTTTCGCTGTAAGCATAGGCTTGGTCACTGCCGACGCTCACGATGCCGACCACACTGCCACGCCCCATCACCGGAACGAGTAACCACGAACGCAGCCTAACACCCGCGTCCATATCGTGGGTCACTGTTCGCAGATCAGGGATATACAACGGCTCGGCTTTTTCCCATACCGCTTGCATCTGGCCGGTGAGCGGAATAACGTCGCCGTCACGGGTCGTCATACTTAAGTTGTCGTCCATACGCTGCGCCACCACCTTAAGCTGCTGGTCAGATTTATCAAACAAGCTGATGCTCATCTGATTTTGTGGGAGCATTTGGCTGGCTTCACTAATCATTGTTTCCAGAATGCGTCCAATATCCATTGAGGCTTGTGCCTTCTGGTTAAAGGCCGCCACCCGCTGGAGCTGGCTCGCACGTCGTTCGGCTTCAACCACCAGACGGCGGTTCTGCAATGCCAACGCAACCTGTGAAGACACCGTTTGCGCCAGATCAATCAAATTTGGATTGATGATGTGTTCAGCCGAATAAATATCAATTCCGACCGATCCGATGGCGCGGTCATGTACCACCAGCGGCAGTACAATCATGGATTTGGTGCCGGAAGCGCGGAGGAATATCCGGTTTTCGTCGGTCAATAACGGATCAGCTTCAATGTCCTGAATGACCACAGGGGCGAAAGAGTTGCTGGTTGTAAAGCTATATAATGGATTGCCGACAACCGTAAATTGGATGCCTACCGCACCCTTGTCAGGATATTCACTTACGACGGTGGCGATTGTCTGGCTTGAGTCCAGCAGAACAATACCGCAGTGATCGATCTTTAGTAACTCGGCCATATCTTGGACGGCTTGCTTCAGCAGTGTAGTCTCATCTTGAGCGCTGCTAATGTGGGCTTCAATCTGTTGTAGGCTGCGTAAGGTATCAACCTGTTCGCTCAGACGGTCAGCGCTGTTTTGGGCATTGCCCAGCAAACGCAGATTTTGAAGACCAATATTCAAGGGTACGACCAGAATTTGGGCGAGTTCCAACATTTCAGGTGTAATCCTGCGATCAAGCGACGATACATCCAGCCCCACACCACCAATAATGCGATCATTGGTTACGATAGGCACAATGCCCAACGAATAAACACCCATCTGCGTCAGTATTTCGCGGGTAGCCGGTTCAATGATGGCATCATCACGGTTGGAAATATAAAGCGGCTGGAAAATTTGCTTCTCTAAAGCATCCCAAAGCGGATTGTTTTTGAGTGGCAAGCGAACGTTTAGTGCGCCGTTAAGCGGAAATTCACCTGCTACAATCAGAAAATCGGGATCGTTGGGGTCAATTAAGGTGATACCACAGTGGTCAATCCCCAGCAAGTTCACTAGCGCTTCACTGGTTTCATTAACCATCTCTGACTCATTGCTCGCCCGTAGAATACGGCTCGAAACCTGGTTAATGCCTTGCAACTGTCCCACACGTCGGCTCATTTCGCCGGCATTCCATTGGGCTTCACGCAGCAGACGATGATTTTGCATCACGATACTAATCTGGTCACTGAGTGATGCAAACAAGCGGCGTTCGGCGGCACTGAATTGGCGTGCCTCCACAAATGACATGTTGATTAACTGTTGGACACGATTACCCTGCCGCACAATAATATTGACGAAACTGTGTGCGCCTGATGCGCGGATAAATTCGCTGATGGGATAATCGCGATCAGATGTTTCCAAATCTTCTACAATGGTCATGCTCGAACGGGTTCTATTCCAATAATCTTGCATCCGGTCGAGCGCTTCCCTACCAATTTGGTCGCCTAAGGACATCTGGACGGCCTGTTCATTTCCCTCCGCATTCAGGAAGTTAACGGTTAAGTCCTTAATTTGGTGCGAGTCTTCGTCGTAGCTTACGCTCAGTTCACTGATCGCAGACGCATCCGGTGTCAGCAGTTCACGGATCACCCGCAGCACATCCAATGTGTCCTGTGCGCCCAAAATCGCCCGGTTGATTTCATAGAGCAATTGGGTTTCTTCAAGCGATTGACCGGTGATTTGCAGCAGTGAACGGTTTTCGACCACCACCGCTGCCAGATCAGCCATATGACGCAGCGCTCGCATACTGGTTGTCGAACTCGCGGCGGGTATCCGATTCATGAACGTCGCCAGCCCAACCAGATTTGCGTTGACCACCATCGGTACAATCAACATTGAATCAATTTGCTGTTCGTTCAAACGAACCCGTTCGGTGTCACTCAAAAAAGTGTCTGTCGCTACATCAGGGATATACAACGTTTCCAAAGATTTAAGCGTTTGGTGCGCCGGATAAGACTCCATCGGCATGAGGTCTTCCAGCAGTTGTGTTTTACCATCACGTAATTCTGCCGCAATCCGCAGCATCGGCGGGTTGGTATCCGGTTCCACCAGCGCGATTTGTGCTCGCTGATAAATCGATCCGGCAAAGCGATTGAGCGCTTCTAATATCTCGCCGGGATGTGTACTGCGGTAAATCGTATTCGATGTTTCAAACTGCATCTGTACCAGATTCAGGCTTTCAGTCGTCTGCGTGAGTAAGCTGCGGTTTTCCAGTGTGATGCCAATCTGGTCAGCCACCGCTCGCAAGTTTGCCCCTTGCTGTGGTGTCTTATCCAAGACTTCATTGGAAGCCAACCCCAGCACACCCAACAGTCGTTTTCCAGTTTGCAAGCCGACCACAGTCACCATGCTTGCACCTTCGTCATAGAGCATGGCTAAACTCTGCGGCGGCAGCGCCACCTGTACAGATGACTTCTTGAGTACCACCGCATCGCTGCTTTTCAATTCGCGAACGGTGTCGCCAAAACCGGCTGCATCCCCTGCAATCCGGTCGATCTTATCCAACTTGCGAATACCTTGACGGTTCGCCACCACCACCGTTTCCAGATTAGCTGGTTTTTCATGCGTCTGAATCGGGCGGCTGAACAGTGCGATAGTCAGTCCGGTAACGGTTGGCGGCATAGCTGCCATCAACGCTTGACCAATATCGTCCATGCTGTTGGTGAGCGTAATATTGCGGTTGGTCTGCACCAATTGCAGCGCCATTTTTTGATTATTTTGAGCGTCTTCAAGCAGACTGCGCGAATGAACCAGTGTGCCCATCTGGTCGCCCAAATTAGCGAACGCCTTGACTTCATCCGCCGTGAAAACATTGGGTGTCCGGCTCATAATCAGCAGCACGGCTACCGGTTTGTTATCCACCATCATCGGGATATTCACGTAACTTTCGACATTCATCGTCGATAGTAAGTTATGCAGTTGAGCGCTGACATGGTCGGCCTGCGCCTCACGCATAGCGGGCATGACGAAGGGCTTGCCAGCGAGGGTCGCCCCCTGTAGAGCCGGTGCAATCGCCTCCCACAACATCGGTGGCGTATCGCTCCAGTTGTAAACGTGTTCGCGGTTAGCGCTCGTCAGTATATGCCAGCCACTAATGTTGCCATCAACATCATAAACGATTTGGCTGATACCCAGAAAGCGCCCGCGTACCGGCAGCATATGCCGTGCGACTGTCGCCGCCATCTGCTCGAAGTTCATATCAGCAGTCAATTCAGCAAACGTCTGTGACTGCCGTTCAATCAACTCCTGCCGGAACGACACTTCAATATTCAGGCTGTTGACCTGTATCAGCGCGCCCAATTGGTTTGCCAACAGTTGATATTGGCCGCAAGCCTCCTCGCTCAATTGGATCGGCGCGTTGCGGCACTTCACACCCAGTACACCAATGACTTTCCCGGCGAAACGAATGGGAAAGTTCGCCAACGATACGATGTTGTAAGCTGCCAACCAGTTGCGGTAGGTGGAATTCAGTTGCTCGTTACCTTGTACCTTTTCGATCAACAACGGTGTGTTATAAGCTCCGGCATCTGGCTCGACAGGATAGCCTTTACCCGGCAGCGGAATTTCGAGGCTGGCACTACCTTCATAAATCTCGTTCGGATAGGCCCATGCCAATTGCTCAAGCCGGAAAAGCTGATCTTTAGTGTCGTGCATGACACGGTTGATGGAAATAAATTGTCCATCTTCCAACGGCATATGCCGCGCGATTGCGACGGCCATTTCCACAAAGGTGACGCTTGTCGTCAGTTCATGGCTGGCGGCTGCCTGTCGTTGGATAAGATCACTGTTGTTCTCAGAGTGGAGTGTTTCTGGCATAGAAGTTACTCGGTAACTGCATATTTTTCGAATATCAAAATCATGACAACACATAACGATAGAGACATGTAAAAGTCTCTATATGTTCACATCATATACGAAATTTAGAACTCCAAAACGTAAGGATACATCGCCACAATGTAATCTTAATTGATGGGTGATTTTCATGAACGAATGTCAAAAATCGACGTTTAGGAAATTCTTAATTAACGGATAGTGGTTGCAGCAGTGTACGAGGATGTTGATGGGAAAGGCTGACTGTAAAGCCTTCACCCTCTACTGTATCATGCGCTTGTGGAAGAAGCTGTCACAGTGAAAGGATGAAGGGCGTTGATGAAAACACGACTACCTCCACTCCCAGACTTCCTCACCCGAAAGCAGGCGGCGAATCTGTGTGGGAAACTTATCTGCATCCAGCGGTTTGCCGAGGAAACCGTTAAATCCGGCCTTCTTCGCACGGCGCATCTGGTCTTCGCTGGCCTCAGCCGTTACCGCGCATACCACCGTATCTTTTAGACGGGCATGGGCGCGAACTTTCTGTAAGGCTTGGTATCCGTCTTCATAAGGCAAACGAATATCCATCAGAATGAGGTCAACGCGGGGCAGCGTATCAGCGAACTGTACCACCTGCCAACCGGATGTTTTCCACTCACAGCGCTGCACGCCCATAAACGCGAGCATACGCGCAATCAGCACGAAATTAGGGACGTTATCTTCAACCACCAGTACGTGAGCCTCACCGGGTTCAATTGTGGTATGGGGGGTAGCATTTGTCGGTTGGACTTCGCTCATCACTGGCGACTCCTGATATAGTGAAAAATTTCGTCGGGTAACTTATCAACGTCAATAGGCTTACGGATGTACCCGGTGCATCCGGCTTCCAAGGATTTTTCGCGGTCGCCTTCCATTGCATTGGCGGTCAGCGCCACAATTGGAATATCACGCAGATGGTCAATACCACGCAGCATACGTGTTGCCGTTAGGCCATCCATTTCCGGCATACTCATATCCATCAAAATGATGTCGGGCGGACTTTGCGTTGCCATCTCAATACCCGTGCGGGCATTATCGGCTTCCATCACTTGAAAGTCATAGTCCGAGGCCATCAATATCCGCCGCACCAACATCCGGTTATCACGGTTATCTTCGATATACAGAACAGTCGGCATACCTATTCGCTCCCTGATGTCCTGCCAGACCCATCACATATAACAATTTAAGCTCTCAATCACCCTGTATAAAGGGTGCTGTCTGTATCAATTATCATACAACACAATCTTGATTGATTCATGAAGATCGCTACAGGAGATCATTTTTATATTTCATTTTTACAAATCGACAACGATTCGATACTTTATTGCAATCTATCTTACCCTCTTCCCAATTGTACAGCAGATTATATTCGCCTGAGGCTAGACGTTTGTGTGAGATACACAGATAGGGTCGCCTCCCATCTTAATTTCTGCTATCCTAGCCATAGTGACATGGGCAATTGGACTGCCCATTTCCTATTCTTTTAGGCTTATGGAAAAGGATGATACTCATGGCAAAAACTTACAACGCCCCTCCAGCGATGCAGATTGATCCGGCTAAGAATTACGTGGCACACTTCAAGACCAATCGCGGTGAATTTGATGTGCAGTTGTTCGCCAAAGATGCGCCCATCACCGTCAACAACTTCGTTTTTCTGGCGAAAGACGGCTTTTATGATGGTCTGCTCTTCCACCGTGTGATTGCAGACTTCATGGTTCAAGGTGGCGATCCCGATGGACGTGGCACGGGCGGCCCCGGCTACAAATGGAACGATGAACCCTCGGCCCTCAAACTCAAGCATGATGCCCCCGGTGTCCTGAGCATGGCGAATGCCGGCGCGAACACCAATGGCTCGCAGTTCTTCATCACCCATGTCGAAACCGCGTGGCTGAATGGCAAACACGCCGTGTTTGGCAAGGTCATGGGCGACGGTCAAAAAGTCATTAATGCAGTCAAGCAAGGTGACAAAATCGAGTCCATCACCATCAAGGAAAGCTAGTTTTATACGACTTGTAGGGGTTTGCCGCTGGCAAACCCTTGCTCAAATCCTTGAAAGCAGTTGCTATGTCCCCAACGATCAACATCCGCCGCGCCGAACCTGCTGATGCACAGGCCATCGCCACCGTGCAAACCGCCAGTTGGCGTACCACTTATGCAGGACTGATTCCCGCCGAATTTCTGGCAAGCATGGATATTGGTAGACGCGCCGCTGTCTGGCATACGGGCCTCACCGATTCGACGCGCCGTCACTGTTACTTTGTGGCTGAAGATGCTGATGGACAGGTTGTGGGCTTCGCCTCCGGTGGCCCCGAACGCGAAGGACATCCCATCTATAAGGGAGAGCTATCCGCCATCTACCTGCTCGACTCGTATCAAAAACAGGGCATTGGTCGGCGCTTGGTGCAAGCTGTAGCGGGTTGGCTGCACGAAAACCACTACCACAACATGCTCATTTGGGTGCTGGCAGGTAACACGCAAGGCATTCAGTTTTACGAGGCTATTGGCGGGCAGCGCATCGATAGCAAAACCATCAACATCGGCGGCGAAAACCTCGAAGAATATAGTTACGGCTGGCTAGACCTCACACT
Organism: Anaerolineae bacterium; assembly: GCA_013821665.1. Lineage (GTDB taxonomy): Bacteria > Chloroflexota > Anaerolineae > Aggregatilineales > Phototrophicaceae > CFX2. The sequence continues at coordinate 3,512 of JACDGI010000222.1, read as the reverse complement.
ACTCTTCTAATCTCTGTGTTCTCGGTGCCTCGGTGGTTTAATCTTTCTTCTTTTCTTTGCGCCTCAGCAGTTAAATATCGCCTTCAAGCCTTTACTGGATCAAATCTCAGCCGCAAATCATGCAGCCCGCGTATGACATACGCATCCTTAAACGTGGGTATGGCTCCTGCTAAACGCAATTTTGGCAATCGACTCAGCAGCGTTTCGAAGGCAATTTGCAGTTCTAAGCGTGCCAGCGGCGCACCGAGGCAGTAATGCACACCGCCACCAAATGTGATATGGGCATTATCTTCGCGCGTAATATCTAGCCCGTTGGGATTGTTGAAACGCGCCGGATCACGGTTGGCCGCGCCGAACATAAAACCCAATTCATCGCCCTGCTTAAAGTGGTAACCACCGTACTCCATATCTTCCAGTACCCAGCGCCGAAAAAGTTGCAGCGGTGTGTCGTAGCGCATCAACTCTTCAACCGCGCTTGGAATCAGTTTCGGCTGACGTATCAATTTCTGAAACTGAATCGGGTTATGGAGCAGTGCCCACAAGCCGTTACCGATGACATTCACCGTGGCCTCATGCCCCGCGTTCAACAGCAGGACGCAGGTGGCGATCAACTCATCCATCGTCAGCCGTTCGCCAGCCTCTTCCACCTGTACCAGCGCACTAATCAAATCACCCTGTGGATGAGCGCGACGCTTGGCGGCCAGATTGCCTAAATAAGCGGTAAATTCGGTTGACGATTGAACCGCCAAGCGTTCTTGCTCCGGTGTATGATCCAGTTCGTACATTGCCACAATATTATTCGACCACGGACGCAGCAATGGACGATCTGCTTCCGGCACACCTAGCAGTTCACTGATGACGTTCACGGGCAGCGGCACCGCGAAATCGCTCAGGACTTCGATTTGTCCTGTTTCGACGACCGCATCCACGAGATCGTTGCATATATTCCCTATTTGCAGACGCAACCCTTCCACGCGTCGAGGCGTGAAGACCTTATGTACCAAGCCGCGCAAACGGGTATGCTCCGGTGGTTCCTTATCAAATAGGGAATACTGTCCCAATCGCTCAAATGGTTCGAGGGTAGGCGAGGGAACATAGCGTTGTTCTGGCGGCAGGATATGCTGCATCGTCCGCCCCAAACGCCGATCTCGCAGCAGGGTATTGATGTCCTCGTAACGCGTGAAGAACCAAATTTTCCACGGCTCCCAGTAAAATATCGGTGTCGTCGCACGCAGTTCGTCATAAACCGGATACGGGTTATGCTGAAATTCAGGATCAGACGGATTAAACGTCATCATCAACTTGGACCTTCATGGTTGTGTAGTGTGTAGATTGATGATTGTAACCTGAGTTCATCAAAAAATGAGCGCTGTCATAAATAAGGGAAACAAAAACGGAGGTACAACTTATCGCTGTGCCTCCGTCATCCTATTTGCCTGAGAAATGATACTCAGTTCGTAAACTCGCCGTCCGCTACTGTATAAGCATGGCTGTAGAGCTTCTCGTTGAACTTCACACAGCGCCACAACAACTTGCTTACACGGTCATCCTGCATCTGTTGGTTGATGCGCCCCATGAATTGTTTGAGCTGCTGCACATGCGCTTGATAGAGCGCCGAACAATATTCCAACTGCTCACCGAAATGAACAATCGAATCATTCATCGAATCATAATCGTCAATTTCATGCAAAAGCAGATTGGCTTCGTTGTGTCGCAAATCTTTGATAATGCGTGTCAGCAGTGTATCATGCTCTTCGGATACCTGATCGAGAAATTCGCTCATGCTCCGCGCATGATTGAGCATCCCTTGCCGGTGTTGCAGTTCTGAGATGAATGCCTTGCGTTCCTTGGACGTTTGTACAATCAAGGGCGTGCCAATATCGTTCAGCAGCCGGATGAGAACCGACAGCGAATAAAGGGCTTCGTGCAGCGTTCCGTCCTCAACAATCGTCGCAAATGGTTCATCTAGCCCCGCAGTCGTAATCATCGCCTGTATGTAATAGCCGATAATCGGAATAGCCATCGTGGCATGTGCGCTGGAAACCAACGTACTACCTAGGCTGCCGTTTGTATCGGATAGCAGTTGGTCGGACGCTTGATAGCGGTCAAGCAGTCCTTGGCGGATCATTTCTGAGGTAGCTTGTCCCTCGGTTCGGCTGACCACATCCATACACATCTGGACGTTCGCCAGCAGCAGCGAAAAAGTGGCATATTCGATCTCGCTGTTATGCACCTGCTGATGAGTCTTCATATAAGCATGGGCAATCGACTGGTGCTTATCAGGGCTGAGACTTTGTTTGAAAATCGATACCGACTTACTCAACGGTTCGAGGCTGGTCAGATAACGCTCGGTCTGCCGCGTTTCATCTTGCAAAAAGGCACTGGCTGCGTCGTTAAACTGATGTAGCAGCCGGTTCCGTAGAATATCGTTTTCGTTATAGAGGGGTTCCCGACCGATGCCTAAAGCCAGCGCGTCCGAAAAATACTCGTACACCAGATAGGCATTCACAGGCGCGACCCGCTGCGAAAAAACGGCCCACTGTTGGTCATTCAACAAATCACCGATCAGCTTAACCGTCAGCAGTACTGTTTGGCGAATACCAATCAGTTGCAACCATTTTTCGCGTTCTTCGTTTTGCTGCGAGAGTGCCCACACATAGTAGTCCCGGAAGGCTGTATCCGGCATATAATGTTCGGCGCTAAGAGCCAAAAATTCGCTCGTATCGAGTAGTACCCGTTTATAACAGCGATCTTCTAGGGCTTCATTAGAAATCTCATCGCCAGTTTGCTGTATGGGAGAGACTTCTTTTTCGGACTGGATGAGCCAATTGGGGCGCGATTGAGGACTAATAGCCTCTATTCGCCATGTTGAATGTTCGGTGCTTGGCGACGTAGATTGTGTTGGACGCTTTGACTCCATATGGTTAATCCGCTCCTCATCTATAAGATTAGGCGATCATGAGAATACAAATGGAGTATACGAGGATACAAGCGATATTTTACCTTTTTTGAATATAATTAATAGAACCTTATGCTTCAAACCCATATTTGAAGAATACAAAGCTTAACAATTAACTGTTTACTTGTTCTTCTGTGACTATATCTATTACTAAACACTGATTTTATATATTCTGGGCAGGTGTATAATTTGCTATATACCTGCCTTACATGGCGCGGAATTCAAGACTCGTAGAGGGTTTATTAATATCCATCGGATAGAAGGTTACGAAACGCTACTGACTTCACTTTGGGACTTTTTTTCCAATAGGGCATGAGCTTCCGCAAGGGAACTCACGAAATATACACGATCAGCGAGTGCTGGACTCATCCGTCGCACCACATTCACCAATGATTGAAAATAATTATGAGCCTTCACCACGGTCACGGTCAAAAAATGTTCGTCTATCAGTTTGACGACACGTCCCGAGGCTGCTAAAAGATTAAGCGCTGGTATGCTTACCGATTGGGTCATATCGCCTAACAAATGAACGCGATGATTCACATCCCTAACC
>JACDGI010000996.1 GCA_013821665.1 Anaerolineae bacterium | reverse complement strand
GGTCAAAAATCTGCCACTGATTTGTCCGCATGGGCATGTTGATCCGCGTTTGCTGGCCGATCCCAATTACGATTTTGGCACACCAGTTGACCTCTTCATCATTCCCGATCACTATATTTTTCGGATGCTCTATTCGCAGGGCGTTCGTTTGGAAAGTCTCGCCGTCCCCACGCGCGATAGCACGCCGGTCGAAACCGATCATCGTAAAATCTGGCAAACCGTTGGCGATCACTGGTATCTGTTTCGGGGAACGCCAACTGGCGCATGGCTGCGGGACGAACTGTACGAAGTTTTCAAAATCGATTTGCCCTTAAACAGCCAAACCGCCCAAACCATTTATGATGCTGTAGCTGAAAAGTTGAAAACGCCGGAATTTCGCCCGCGTCATTTGTTTGAGCAGTTCAATGTCGAGGTGCTGGCGACTACCGATGCCGCCAGTGACAGCCTGAGTCACCATCAAGCACTGCGAGACTCAGGCTGGAAGGGCAGGGTTATTCCCACCTTTCGCCCTGATGGTGTTGTCAATATCGACATGGACGGTTGGGCAGACAATATTCACGCCTTAAGCCAAGCATCAGGCATCGAAATTGTAGACTATGTGTCCTTCATCAACGCGCTCGAAAATCGGCGTGCCTTCTTCAAACACATGGGCGCAACCGCTACCGATCATGCCGCTTTGACAGCCTATACCGAATATCTACAACCGCAGGAAGCCGAAGCCATCTTCCAACGGACGCTTCATGGTCAAGCGACCGCCGATGATGCCAAATGCTTTACCGGACATATGCTCATCGAAATGGCGAGGATGAGCGCCGAAGACGGATTAGTGATGCAGCTTCACATCGGTAGTTACCGCGATCATAACCCGTTTATCTATCAACGGTTCGGGCGCAATATGGGCGCGGATATTCCCACGACCACCGAATTTACGCGCAATCTCAAACCGCTGTTGGATAAGTTTGGGAATCAAACTGATTTAACAATCGTTCTGTTTAATCTGGATGAAACCAATTATGGTCGCGAACTCGCGCCGCTTGCTGGTCATTATCCGGTACTGCGTTTGGGGCCGCCGTGGTGGTTCTTTGATAGCTTCAATGGCATGACGCGTTTTTTTGATAACGTGATGGAAACGGCAGGCATCTACAACACCGCTGGCTTTAACGATGATACCCGTGCTTACTTATCCATTCCCGCACGTCATGACTTGTGGAGGCGAGCCAGCGCCGATTGGTTAGCGGGTTTAGTGGTTCGCCAGTTCATCAACCAGAATGAAGCCGCCGAAATGTGCGCGGCCTTGGCTTATAGCCTTGCCAAACAAACCTATCAACTCTAATTAAACGAAGGCCGAGAATTGCTCTCGGCCTTTTTAAAGTTTAAGCTGTCACCAGAATGCTCTGTGCTGCTGTTTCGATGATTTTGGTCACAGCATCAGGATGTGAAACCATCGGCACATGGCTAGCTTTAATGGATGTAATGGCTGCACCCGCACGCTGCGCCATAAAGCGTTGCGATTCGGGTGGAATCATTTGGTCATCTTCGCTCAGTAAGTACCATGCAGGAAAGGATTTCCATGCGGGTGGGCCAAACTTTTCTTCGCCAAGAAGACTGTTGGCGGCGATGGGTTTCTGAGCCGCAGACATGACTCGTGCCTGAGTTGGATCAACATCTGCCGCAAAGAATTTCACAAAGCCATCCGGATCGAGCCACAGGAAGCCGCCTTTATCGGGGTGAATAGCGGACGAACCGGCCGGTTGAGGTGTACCGCCGGTTAAGTCTTTCATGCTTTCACCTTCGTCGGGTGCGAAAGCTGCAATATAGACTAAGGCGGCGATATTTGAATCGGCGGTAGTCATTTTGGTGATGACCGCGCCACCGTAGGAATGTCCAACGAGTACAACGGGATTCGTTTGTTCACTCAATACACGGCGGACAGTTGCCACGTCTTCCATAAGGGAAGTTAATGGCAATTGAATGGCAATCACTTTATAACCATCGGCTTGTAAGGATTGGGTGACTGTATTCCAACTCGAACCATCCGCCCACGCGCCATGAATCAAAATGATTGTTGGTAAAGATTTCATTTTGGATGTCCTCTTCTCTAAATGATCTAGAGTAAATTACCGTGATTGCTAGTTGGGAATGAGATTGGTAAAAGCGAGAGCAAGGATAGAAGCGGAGACCTTTAAGTCAAAGCCCTCGTTAGTACGGACGTGGAGATGTTGGATACCCATCGCTTGCATTTG